>DPVV01000450.1:7480-13202 GCA_003526525.1 Lachnoclostridium phytofermentans
TTTATTTTGCCCCAGACGAAGCGAAGGTTCTACGTACACTTACCAGTCTCAGCGTTGCGATGGACGAAAACGAAACAATGTCCGCGATTAAAACCTACTGTACCGGAACCGAAATTACCCCTCCGTCTCGTACGGTTCCTTTTTCTAGCAAGAAGAAGTGGTGCGGCGCATATTTCGAAGGTACCGGAGCATATGTACTTGGAGCTCCAGAGCGCATTATTACCGAACGACAGCCCGAACTACTCATAAAAGCGGGGGAGCTTGCTAAGCGGTTCCGCGTGCTTTGCCTCGCAGAAAGCAGCAGTTTATCCGAGGAACTTGATGATATGCCCAATCGGACCGCGGTTTGCTTGCTTCTACTCAGCGATACCATCCGAAAGAATGCTAAGGAAACCATCTCTTATCTGAAGGAGCAGGGCGTTTCGGTACGGATCATCTCCGGTGATAACCCTGTCACAGTTTCACACATTGCACAGGCAGTAGGAGTGGAGAATTTTGAAAAAACGATTGACCTGTCCGAGTTGAATGACGATTACGAAATCAAAGATATCTGCGATGATTATGTTGTTTTCGGGCGTACGACACCGGTTCAGAAGCAATTGTTAATCCAGGCCATGCGTAGCCGCGGACATGTGGTGGCGATGACCGGCGATGGCGTGAATGATGTTCTCGCCATGAAGGAGTCAGACTGCTCCATCGCGGTTGCCAAGGGAACTGACGCAGCCCGCACAGTAGCGGATATGGTATTACTGGATTCCTCATTTAAGGCGATTCCTGCTATCATCGAAGAAGGGCGTTCCTCCATCAACAACATACAGCGTACCGCCTCACTTTTCCTGACTAAGACCATTTATTCAACCCTACTACTGTTGGCGTTCCTGTTTTCACCCGCTCCATTTCCATTTTCGCCAATTCAACTTTCACTGATCAGCCCCATTACCATCGGCATTCCCTCGTTTCTGCTCGCATTTCGACCGGACAAACAGCGGGTGTCAGGTCGATTTATTAGAAACGTCCTGTACAAGGCTCTTCCCGGTGGCGTGACCATCTTTTTTGCCGTGGTGTTCGTGCATATTCTGTCAGGTTATTTCTTACTATCCAACCAACAGATTTCAACGATTAGTGTCATATTGACAGGTGGTTGCGCGCTGTTTGGCCTGTTGTTTATCTCATTCCCTCTCGACCGTTTCCGGTTCTGGCTGGTGGTATCACTTTCTGTACTCTTTACGTTTGCGATACTAAGATTACCACGTATATTTGATTTTTCTACACTGAAGGTGACAGGCATCATGGTTCTACTTCTAGGCGCAGCGTTCAGCGTGCTGGTGTTCTGGTTAGTTAAGTTGGCAGCAGGCTTTGTATTCAAACAGACAGAGAAATAAGTAACAGTTAATAAATAGGGTTAATTGAAAAGAAAAACCGTAAAATCATTTGTCTTCTTGGCAAGTGATTCTACGGTTTTTTTCCTATGTCTGATTGTAGATGAAGCTATTATTATATCTCTACATCATAATCAAAGCCTAGTAAGCTACAATTTCTTTAATAAAGAACTCCCTACCACTGAGTAAATCCCAGTTTCTAGTATTGCAAGTTGGGCATTGATGATGATGTTCTAACAGCCGGAACACTTTTTTACAGTCTTTACAAAGAGCATTTCCCGGTAGAATCTCAATCTCAAGTTTCGTGTTCTCTAAGATAGTTCCATCTACCGCTGCTGGATAACATTGCTCTACATATTCTGGTATCATAGACGACAATTCTCCAATTTGTAATACCACAGTATCAATTTTGGTAAGATCCTGTTCCACCGCAACCCGTTCCACTGTTTTTACTACTTCGATAACTACTCCTAGTTCATGCATCTTTCTCCTCAATCCTGCGCATCTTTTACGCATCCGAAGTTTGTGCCTAGGATTATTAAGACTCAAACTTTTTATCTATTTTTTTCTTATTTAGATGGCATTGATCCTGTTACATTAATTCCTTGTCAGTGCTTTCTTAACATTCTTAACCATAATCTTTCCTTTTCTCTTTAGAATCTGCTTTACGACTACTGGTTTGATATCTTCGAAAGCAACACCTTTTCCATCATAAGTTCGAACGAGAGAAATTGCGTCAAACATACACTTTGTTGTACATTGGCCACAACCAACACATAGGAATTCATCCACGACTGTTGCACCGCAACCAAGACAGCGTTTCGTTTCCATTCTTAGCTGTTCTTCTGTAAATACGCCTCTGGAATCCTTAAAGGAAGAAACAGCTTTATACTCATATGCCTTTTGGCGAAGTGTGGTATCATATCCTTCCGTAATCGCATTGGATTTATCAAAGGAATGATATTCCTTTCGGTCACGACCAATAATTAAGCTTTGACCCGGCTGTACATATCGATGGATAGAAATAGCTCCTTCTTTTCCCGCAGCAATTGCATCAATTGCAAATCTAGGACCGGTATAAACGTCACCTCCAACAAAAATATCTTTTTCATTAGTTTGTAGCGTTGTAGAATCTGCTTTTATAGTCTTATTCTGATTAAGTTCAACGTTTGTACCAGAAAGTAGCATGCCATAATCCATTGCCTGACCAACAGAAAGAAGAACATAAGCCGCAGGAACTACGATAGTTTTTTCTTCATCGTATACTGGATGGAAACGATGTTCTTGATCAAATACGGAGAGGCAACGTTTGAATTCAACACCCGCAACATGCCCATCCTCCAGAACAATACGTTTCGGTCCCCAAGAATTATGGATCTCTATCTGCTCATGGAGAGCCTCTTCTACTTCTTCCTCTAATGCTGGCATCTCTTCTCTACTTTCAAGACAGTACAGCTTAGTTTTCTCAGCTCCAACTCTAGCCGCTGTCCTTGCCACATCAATCGCGACATTTCCGCCACCGATTACAATGACTTTCCCACTTAAATTCTTATTCACTTTTAAGTTTACTTCCCTTAAGAAATCAATTCCGGTAATTACTTCTTCCGCATCTTCTCCTTCCATACCTAGCTTCCTGCCAGACTGTGCACCAATAGCAACATAGAAAGCAACGTACCCTTGTTTTCTTAATTCCGAAATAGTAATGTCACGTCCTATTTCTATCCCTGTCTTAAATTCTACTCCAAGTTCTTTTATTACCTCAATCTCTGCTTCGATTACTTCTTTTTCTAGGCGAAACGCGGGTATACCTAGAGTTAACATACCACCTAATACTTCTTGTTTTTCAAATACTGTTACCTGATATCCGTCTAATGCTAAATAAAATGCACAGGATAACCCAGATGGTCCTGCTCCAATAACTGCAATCTTCTTACCATACTCGTGTTTTTTCTTTGGTACATAGCGATTCTCTTCTTTTAAATCCTGCTCTGCAATGAATTTTTTAATATCATCGATTGCGATTGGTTCATCGATATCCCCTCTGGTACAAGCAGATTCACATCTTCTTGGACAGATTCTACCGCATACCGCAGGAAATGGATTCTCATGCTTTATAAGTTCTAATGCTTCGCGGAATTTTCCCTGAGAAGCAAGTTTTATGTATCCTTGAATTGAAATATGTGCTGGACATTCCGTTTTACATGGGCTAGTACCTGTATCAACAACATTCTTTCGGTTAATACGGTAGTCTGCATTCCATTTATCTGGTCCCCATTCGGTATCTCTTGGTGTATCCTTACGAACTATTTTATCTACTACTGGTGTCTTACCGCACAGTTTCTGTCCTAGCTGTAAAGCATTCACCGGACAATGCTGTACACACTCACCACAAGCTACGCATTTATCTTTGTCTACATGAGAAACATAGTTGGAACGAACCATATCTGCATTAATAAACATTTCCGCTGATCTTAAAGATAAGCAGGAACAACCACAGCAATTGCAAATCGCATGTGTTTTTCCAGAACCATCTAAGTTTGGAATCTGGTGCATTAAGCCATTTTCTTCTGCACGCTTGATAATCTCAAAGGCTTCTTCTCTTGTGATTTGCTTTCCTCTTCCGGTACGAATGTAATACTCAGCAGCATGCCCCATCTGAATACACATATCTTCTTTTAGATGTCCACACCCTTCGCCCATAATTTCTCTTGCGGTGCGACAAGAACAGTCAGAAACTGAAAAGATATCATTATCGTTCAGATATTTTGACACTTCTTCATAAGAAGCTCTTCTTGTTTCGCCCTGTATTGCTGTTTCGATTGGAATAACACGCATTAGCCCAACACCTACTGGGAAACTACCTGCTGTTTTAGGTCCACGCACTCTACCATATGCTTCAAAGCTCTCTGCTATCTGTGGATATTTCGCCACATTTTCTTTGTTATTCACCATCATTTCCATAATACCAGGAACCCAGGTATCATACCAATAATGATCCACTCCATCGATGTTGTTAACGAACAATACACCTGCTAATGCTAATTCCCACAATAATTTAGCGGTTTCTTCTTCGCTTTTACCGCACTTTAGGGCAAGTTCTTTTGCTGTTGCTTTTTTTCTTATCTCCATGCATAAAGCTACATCAGCCATATCGTCTGTAACAACGGGCTCTAGTATTCTATATTCTGGATCGGTTGCTTTAACTTCATTTTTAGAACCACGTTTTTTTCTACTGATATGATTGGCAAGGTCTAGAACTTTTTCTTTTACCATACGATTCCTCCAAATAGAATTTATGTTTGCTCCTATTCCTGTACACGTTCTTTGCGCAGGTTGAAAACTTTTTCAACTTAATTCCTTCCACTTCTTAACTTCTGTTCGTAACCAATCCGCGAAAACTTCAATTCCTTCACCAGTTCTAGCTGATATTGGAATAATCTTAATGTTTGGGTTTATTTTTCTCACACGTTCTATGCAGGCTTCCAAATTAAAATCAAAATGTTCCAATACATCCACTTTATTAATTAATAGAACATCCACAATAGAGAACATCAATGGGTATTTCAGAGGTTTATCATCCCCTTCTGGAATACTAAGAATCATAGCATTCTTACTAGATCCTGTATCAAATTCTGCAGGACAGACTAAGTTTCCTACATTTTCTAAGATAGCAAGGTCTAATCCTGAAGCATCAAGTCCGAGAAGCCCCTGTCTTGTCATATCTGCATCAAGATGGCACATTCCACCAGTATGTAATTGAATTACCTTAACACCTGTTTCAGCTATTGTTTTTGCATCGACATCAGAGTCAATGTCCGCCTCCATAACTCCAATGGTCATCTCCTCTTTTAACAGAGCAATTGTCTTTTTTAAAGTACTAGTCTTACCTGCTCCCGGTGAAGACATTAAATTAAGTAAAAACACTCCTTTTTGCTTTAATTCCTCACGAAGAAGATTTGCATCCTTGTTATTATCTTCAAACACGCTTTGCTTAATCTCAAGTATCTTGAATTCTTTCATAAGTTACCTCTTTTCTGCGCTGCTTTTTATGTATAGCAAGCTTGTGGCTGCAGCGCATTCACAAACTTGCTAAGTATGGATTTCTCAAAGTTTTTAAGTTTACTTTATTATAATTTCTCTTTCTCCTTGTATTATATAGTCATAGCTTTCTATACCTTTTTCTTGATATAAGCTATACTGTTTAAGATGCTGTGGATTAGTTTCAATCTCCTACCGCTTAGACGGTTTTAAATAGGCTCTAACTAAATATACAATTTCTTACTCCGATTTTATCTAAGTATGCTTTACAATAGATTTCTCTATCTGTCTATATTTATGCTTGG
>DPVV01000094.1:0-867 GCA_003526525.1 Lachnoclostridium phytofermentans
ACAAAGCTATCCGTTCTTTCTGATTTATTTGGATTCAAAGATAATTTTTCTTTAATAAAGCCTTCCATGGCGGTCTTAGCCTCATTCATGTCCACATGGACATGTTGGCGCCCGCTTAAAGCGTCAAGTAAGTTCCTTTTACGAGTGGTTCTAACGGCTTTGTAAGTAATATTGTCCCTCTTACGATACCAATAGCAATCTACAGCCTGATCCTCTAATACTTTTTTCACTGCATATGCTTGCAAAAGACTTTCCAGCTCTGGTTTTGCATAGCCGATGATTCCAATCTTCATGATAAGAACCTCCCTTCTATCTAATCTATTACAGTATATAAGAGTTAGACAAGTTATGCAATCTAATTTTTTAATATAAAATAGAGTAAAACAAGGAAAATTTCGTATCATAAACTGTCCTCGTTATGAATAAAAACGTTTCAAATTACCTATTTCTGATATATTGGCAGTGTGAAACAAGAAAAAGCACAACTCGTTACCTTTCATAAATAAAAAAATTAATAACTTATATTTATGTTATGTCATGAGCACTTGGTTAAAAATACCAAGGTAGGAAAGGAAATGGTAGGATATATCGCATGAAAAAAGTAAGAAATAATCACAAGTCAAGTTTGAAACAATATGGTAAAATTATAGTTAAAAAGATGTTTTTATAGGAGGTCTTAACTTGAACAAATCTTCCTTGCTTAATAATCGCATGATTCAATATGCTCATAAAGATTTAGATGATGTATATTATGACCTTGGAACCTCACCAAATGGTCTAAGTATAGAACAAATAGAGGTTATGCAAAAAACTTATGGTGAAAATAGTATTGGTAGTAAATCAGATACCATTTTGTTTCGGCTACGC
>DPVV01000094.1:991-11599 GCA_003526525.1 Lachnoclostridium phytofermentans
GGCTACGCAGAGCCTTTATTAATCCGTTTACAATAATATTGTTCGTACTAGCCATGGTTTCTTTGGTAACGGATTTTTTTCTACCCTCAAATTTTAGTAAAAATATAACCACCGCGATTATCATCAGCGTTATGATATTAATTAGTGGTACAATTCGTTTAATTCAAGAAATGAAATCCAAAAATGCTTCTGATCGTCTGGATCGGTTAATAAATACTTCCATCCATGTAAAAAGAGAGGGTGTAATTATTAATGTCCCTGCAAAAAAATTGGTCGTAGGTGATTATATTTATTTATCTGCGGGTGATTTCATACCGGCAGATATCCGTCTTACTTCAACAAGTGATTTATTTGTTTCTCAAGCTGCCATTACAGGGGAAAGTGCCATTCTCGAAAAAAACAGCGATAAACATGATTACACAGAGCAAATGGCTTTTTCCCAATATAAAAACCTTACTTATATGGGGGCTACTGTTATAAGTGGAAAAGGGGAGGGCATTGTTTTAGCAGTTGGAAAAGACACCCTATATGGTAATTTTGTAAAACCGAATGCTCAAGCTTCCACCAGCTTTGAAAAAGGTGCTAACTCAATTGCCTGGGTTATGATTCGCTTTATGGCAATTTTAATTCCTGTTGTATTTGTAGTTACCGGAATAACAAAAGGAAATTGGCTCGAATCCTTTTTATTTTCCTTATCCATAGCGGTTGGACTAACACCTGAAATGTTACCTATGGTTATTACAACTTGCCTGGCAAACGGCAGTATACAAATGTCGAAGAAACAGACAATAATCCGTGATATCAATGCCATGCAAGGATTTGGTAGTATGGATGTTTTATGTATGGATAAAACCGGCACTCTGACCAATGATTCTATTTTGTTAGAATATTATATCGATGTCTTAGGAAATGAAAGCAATACGGTATTAGATTTAGCTTACTTAAATAGCCTGTATCATTCTGGAATAAAAAATCCAATCGATGAGGCAATCCTTCGCTGTGAAACCATGCCCGAAAAACAAGCCTATTATAAAAGTTTAGCAGAACAATATCTAAAACTCGATGAGATACCTTTTGACTACAATCGTAAATATGTCAGTACATTGGTTACGGATGATTTCGGGAAGCACTTCCTTATTATGAAAGGTGATATTGACCAAGTTTATTCGAAATGTAGCTTTGTGGAATATCAAGGGAATCTTCTTCCTATCACAGAGGATGGCAGAAATAGTATTGCTGCAGTAATCGATGAAATGTTAGAGGATGGTATGAAAGTTATTGCTGTTGCTAGAAAAGAACTTGACCTTAATAACGTAACTGTTTTAGATGAATCTGACATGATTTTATTAGGATATCTTGTGTTTTTTAATGCTCCTAAAAAATCAGCAGCACAATCCATTACAAAGCTAAAAAATCTTCAGGTAAAACCTAAGATTCTAACGGGGGATCATGCGCAGATAGCATTATCCATCTGTCGTAGAGTTGGGATAGAGTCAGATCAGATATTAACAGGTTCAAATCTTAACAACCTATCAGATCTGGAATTACGTCAAACCGTCGAACAGACCAATGTATTTGCTGAATTAACTCCAAGTCAAAAGGTTAGAGTTTTAACAGCATTGCAGGAAAATGGACATACCGTTGGATTTCTAGGCGATGGTATGAATGATATCCCTGCCATGTGCGAAGCGGATGTCAGTATTTCCGTAGATACTGCCGTTGATGCTGCAAAAGACATTGCAGATGTTATTCTTTTGCAAAAGGATTTAAATGTTTTAGAAGAAGGTATTTTAGAAGGAAGAAAAACATTTGCAAACATGCAAAAATATATAAAGGTTACAGCAAGTTCGAATTTTGGTAATATATTTTCCATTGTGTGTGCCAGTGCCTTCTTGCCTTTCCTTCCAATGACAGCGATTCAAATCTTAATTTTAAACTTATTATATGACACACTTTGCATCGTACTTCCATGGGATCAAGTGGATGAGGAGGATATTTCTTCACCAAGGGAATGGTCTGGAAAAAGACTCGGAAAATTTATGCGATTTTTTGGGCCTATCAGCTCCATATTCGATATTATTACTTTCCTATTTTTATATTTTATTCTCTGCCCAAGCCTTAGTGGAGGATTGCTATTTACTCAATTGACTGATCCAGTGACAAAACTTCAATATATATCCTTATTCCAAACTGGATGGTTTTTAGAATCGATGTGGACACAGGTTTTAATCATCCACATGTTACGTACGAAAAAAATACCATTCCTTCAAAGTAAGGCATCAACACCTGTTCAACTAATAACGGTGTTTGGAATCATCTTAATTTCAGGACTTACCTTTACACGCGTTGCAGGTTTACTAGGACTTATGATGCTTCCAGCTTGGTATTTTCTATTTCTACTTGCAATCGTTATCAGCTATATGCTCTTAACTACAGCTGCAAAACATTTCTATATTAAGAAATATCATGAACTAATTTAAGGAGGACGAATTCATTATGAAAAAAAAATTTATTACAGTGGATTCTGCTCTTGTTAATTGGATTCGCGATAAAATAAATACAGAACAGCCAAGCTCTGAATATACAAAAGAACTTCTTCAAGGAATAGATGATCTAATACAAAATGAAGTTTCTACACTAATGTTAAGTATGGCTAATAATTCAAAAAATTTTATAGATAATTTAGATGTTGACATTTTTGCTGGAGACCTTTCTATCCTCCCAAAAAGCAGAAAAGTTCTACGCCAGAATTTAGAAATCAACTTAACACCGAAAGAATTTGACATTCTATATTTTCTTGCCCAAAACAGAGGAAACGTTTTTACGAAAGAACAGATTTATCAAGCAGTTTGGGAAGAAGATTATCTAATGGCGGATAGTAATATCATGGCATTTATTCGAAAACTCCGTAAAAAAATAGAGCCAAATCCAGATGAACCTGAATACATTATTACCATATGGGGAATAGGATACAAATTTAATGACCAATACTAAACTTAACAGATGCATTTTCAATTAATATCTAACAAGAAAAACGAGTTTCGTGTACTTTTTCTTGTCATGAATAGAATTATTATGATTAATAGCAAGAAAATCGCAAGAATTTTGCTCTTGGATTTGACTTACCTTTCCATTATACTTACTGATGGGTAAATAAAAATCAGTAAGTATTACCCCAAAATATAAATAATAAAGAAAAAAGGAGGAAAAGCAGATGGAATCCGGAAACTCGGAAGGCCGAAGTTCCAATGACATATACCCACCCGGATATAATATATTCCGGAAGAACATGAAGATAGAACTACGGACACTATCTGTTTTTCTGAATATGTATATATTCTAATCGGTTTATGTCTTACTTCCAAAAAATGTAAACAATAAGGAGGTTCGACATATGAACAAAAAAAGAAACCATAATGTTTCTGCAAAACAAATTGCAGAAACAAAAGCTCGTAGAGATAAAGCGAATAAAACAATTACCTTTGCAGCTACGAATCCTATCGATACTCTATTACAAAAGCTAGATACATCTATGGATGGACTTTCTGAAAAAGACGTGCTTGAAAGCCGTTTATCGCATGGTAGCAACAAAATTACCCAGGAAAAGAAAAAACCCATAATACAAAAATTAGCAGGTGCTTTCATTAATCCTTTTACAATTATTTTATTGTGCCTTGCTATCGTATCCACCATAACAGATATTATCTTACCATTAAAACAAAACGCTCCCGATGATATAAATCCAATTACGGTAATTATTATCCTAACTATGGTTTTCATCTCAGGTACTTTACGTTTTGTGCAAGAGGCACGTTCTGGTAATGCTGCTGAAAAATTACTTGCCATGATTACAACAACTTGTACGGTAGACCGCCTTGAAGAAAAGAAGATGGAAATTCCGTTAGAGGATGCTGTTGTTGGCGATATTATCCACCTTGCTGCTGGTGATATGGTACCAGCGGATATACGAATTTTAAGTGCAAAAGACTTATTTATCAGTCAATCCTCACTGACTGGTGAAAATGATCCAATAGAAAAGCTTCCTATTGTATATGATACTGCGTGTGATGCCATTACGGATTATACCAATATTGCATTTATGGGAAGTAACGTGATAAGTGGTAGTGCTACTGCTGTTATTATCACTGTCGGTGATGATACTCTCTTTGGTTCCATGGCTTCTTCTGTTGCTGGCGAAGCGGTAGAAACTAGCTTCACAAAAGGCGTAAACTCTGTCTCTTGGGTTTTAATCCGATTTATGCTAGTCATGGTTCCTATCGTATTTGTCATTAATGGACTTACGAAAGGTGATTGGCTTGATGCCTTTTTGTTTGCCATATCAATTGCAGTAGGACTTACACCAGAAATGTTACCAATGATTGTGACCACTTGCCTTGCAAAAGGCGCAGTGTCTATGTCTAAGAAAAAGACGATTGTTAAGAATTTAAATTCCATCCAGAATTTTGGAGCTATTGATATTCTCTGTACTGACAAAACTGGTACATTAACTCAGGATCAGGTTGTTTTGGAATATCACTTAAACGTTATGGGTAAGGAAGACAATCGTGTACTTCGTCATGCTTATTTGAACAGTTATTTTCAAACAGGATATAAGAATTTAATGGACCTTGCTATCATACGAAAGACAGAAGAGGAAGAAGCCTCAGATCCGTTGCTACTTGATTTATCTGCCGCTTATGTCAAAGTTGATGAAATTCCGTTTGACTTTACTCGCCGTCGTCTTTCCACCGTGGTAAGCGATAAAAATGGCAAGACACAAATGGTCACCAAAGGTGCGGTAGAAGAAATGCTCTCTGTCTGTTCTTATGTAGAATTTAATGGCAAAGTAGAGCCTTTAACAGAAGAACTAAAATCGAATATTTTTGAAACAGTAAATGCATTTAATGAGGATGGAATGCGTGTTATTGCCGTTGCTCAAAAAACAAACCCCTCTCCTGTCGGTGCATTCGGGGTAAAAGATGAATGCGACATGGTGCTAATCGGTTATCTCGCTTTTCTTGATCCACCAAAAGAATCCACGAAAGATGCGATTAAAGCTCTAAAAGCTCATGGCGTTACAACAAAAATCCTCACAGGGGATAACGATAAGGTTACACGTTGTATCTGCAAGCAAGTCGGTTTGGAGGTTGGTAATCTGCTCCTCGGTGCAGATATTGATTCTATGACCGATGAAGCACTTGCAAAAGCTGCAGAAACCACGGATGTGTTTGCAAAGCTTTCACCAGATCAGAAGTCCCGTGTTGTAACTGTTCTTCGAAACAATGGTCATACTGTTGGTTTTATGGGGGATGGTATTAACGATGCAGCTGCAATGAAAGCTGCTGACATAGGTATTTCCGTTGATACCGCAGTGGACATTGCAAAGGAATCCGCAGATATTATTCTATTAGAAAAAGATTTAATGGTCTTAGAAGAAGGTATTATTGAAGGTAGAAAAACCTATGCCAATATGATTAAATATATCAAGATGACAGCTTCATCTAACTTTGGTAACATGTTTTCGGTATTGGTAGCTTCCGCATTACTTCCTTTCCTTCCGATGATGAGCGTACACTTAATTGTTTTAAATCTCATTTATGATCTATCATGTACTGCGATACCTTGGGATAATGTAGATAAAGAGTTTCTTACCGTTCCTAGGAAGTGGGATGCTTCTTCTGTTGGAAGTTTTATGATTTGGATAGGCCCAGCAAGTTCCGTCTTTGACTGGTTGACCTATGCCTTTATGTATTTCGTATTCTGCCCGATGTTTGTATCGAATGGCGTTTTATTCCATAACCTTGCAAGTCACTACTCTGGTTCAGCATTACTACAAATGCAAGCAAGTTATGCAGCCATGTTCCAGGCCGGATGGTTTGTTGAATCCATGTGGAGCCAAACTCTGGTAATACACATGATTCGTACACCAAAACTACCATTTATACAGAGCCACGCGTCCTCTCCTGTGACACTACTCTCCTTTACTGGAATTGCGGTATTAACTATCATTCCATTTACCGCTTTAGGAACAGTACTTGGATTTGTAGCTCTTCCAATGGCATACTTTGCTTTTCTACTTCCTTGCATTCTATCGTATATGGTATTGGCAACCATCCTAAAGAAAGCATATATAAGACATTATGGTGAGCTTTTATAAGACATTATGGTTTAGCTTTTATAAAAACGAAATTTTAATAACCATATAAAATATGATAAAAGTGCTGTTATACGAGCGATTGAAAGTCGTTCGTATAACAGCACTTTTTGATTTTATAGGTCTATCCGGGTTAATTTCATGATGATGTTATTTCTATATGTATGATTACAAATTGTAATTTTATATAGTTGTATGATATAATAATAGAAAATTATGGTATCTTTTATCATATTAAAATATAATTATTGCAGAAGATAAAAATAGAACTAGCCTCCATTCATATGTACTATAAAAAATCCCCTTCTTCTGCGAGATATCTTCTATAAATCTTAACACACTTGGGGATTGTTGGCTTTACTAAAAAAGAGAAAGGATTTCGGTATGAAAAAAACCATAATATTTTGTTTCGTTATCGTACTATTTGCAGGACTATTCGTTTCATGCTCATTAAAAAAAAGTAATTACAGTCTTCGTTTAGTTATTGATTCATGGTCAGACCAAGATATTGATTATCCGGAAAAAGAATTTTTATTTGAGGATATTGCATCGAAGGAAACGTACAATATTTCTCTTGAAGGTGACTCAACCTACTATTTAAGAAAGTTTAAAGTAATTAAAGTTGATGAAAATTCTATCACTATATCAACACCTATACCGCTTTCTGATAAGGATGACGGCATTAACCTTAATTCTAAAGAAAAAAAATTCACCATTGAATATGGCAAATCTACTAGGTTAAATACACTGATTATGGATGGTGGGGAATGGTATGTTTTTACTTTAGTTGATAAAGAATAAAAAGACCTGAAACTTCCTTTGTTTTGAAGAAGAAAAGAGGGGTAAACTACGTTTCTCCCTCTTTTCTATAATTCATGACAAGTGAATTGGCTTGCCAATTCTTCTTATTCTATTTAAATTCTTCTTATTCTATTTAAATTCTTGCTATATCAATCAAACTTAATTCACCATCGGCAACATTTTCTAAACTTGTTAGTAATGCATTCGCTGTATCAAGGGAAGTTAAGCAGGTAACACCTGTTTCAATTGACATGCGGCGGATTACGAAACCATCTCTGGATTTATCTCGTCCCTGGGTTGGAGTATCCACCACTAAGTCAATCTCATGTCCAAGAAGCAGGTCTAGGATGGTCGGAGATTCTCCGTCTACCTTCTGAACCGGAATAGCATCCACTCCGTTTTCATTTAGAACCCTTGCGGTACTTCTAGTAGCGTAGATTTCATATCCAAGAGCTTTAAATCTTCTACCTACCGTTACTGCTTCTAATTTATCTGCATCCTTTACGGTAAGAATCATCTTCTTATGCTTTGGAAGATTGATACCCGCACCAAGGAATGCCTTATATAATGCTTCATTGAAAGTTCTTGCGATGCCAAGGCACTCACCTGTTGACTTCATTTCTGGACCTAAACCAATGTCAGCTCCACGTAGTTTCTCGAAGGAGAATACAGGCATTTTAATCGCAATATAATCTGCTTTTTTTGCAAGTCCTGTGCCATATCCTAAATCTGCAATTTTTTCTCCAAGAACTGCCTTCGATGCAAGCGAAACGATTGGAATATTGGTTACCTTACTAATGTATGGTACCGTACGTGAGGATCTTGGGTTAACCTCAATAACGTAAACTTCTTCATTGTATACGATGAACTGGATATTGATTAAACCGATTACATTTAAGGACTTCGCTAATTTTCTTGTATAATCAACGATTACATCCTGTACCTTATTACTTATACTCTGAGCAGGATATACAGAGATACTATCTCCTGAGTGAATACCTGCTCTCTCGATGTGCTCCATGATACCTGGGATTAAGATATCCTCACCATCACATACCGCATCCACTTCCACTTCTTTCCCCATCAAATACTTATCTACAAGGATTGGATGTTCCTGTACATTTCGGTTAATGATTTCCATAAACTCACGGACATCATCATCACAGATTGCGATTTGCATTCCTGCACCGCCAAGTACGTATGAAGGTCGAACAAGAACTGGATAACCCAAATGATTTGCTGCCGTAATTGCTTCCTCTGTGGTAAATACAGTCTTACCAGCAGGTCTTGGAATACAGCATTTCTCTAGAATTTCGTCGAATAACTCACGATCTTCTGCAGCATCAACATTTTCTGCACTGGTTCCTAAGATTGGAACTCCCATCTTAAGAAGTGCTTCGGTTAATTTAATCGCTGTCTGACCACCAAACTGTACTACTGCGCCATCTGGCTGTTCAAGATCTACGATATTTTCCACATCTTCTGGGGTTAATGGCTCAAAGTAAAGCTTATCTGCGATATCAAAGTCTGTACTTACTGTCTCTGGATTGTTATTTACGATAATTGTCTCGAAACCGCTCTTGCTCATAGACCATGTCGCATGTACGGAACAGTAATCAAACTCAATACCCTGTCCGATACGGATTGGGCCAGAACCAAGTACTAATACTTTTTTCTTTGTCTTAGTAGCATCCACTTCATTCTCACTAGCAAAGCAGGAATAGTAGTAAGGGGTCTGTGCTTCAAACTCTGCAGCACAGGTATCAACGGTCTTAAACGCTGCATGAATTCCGAAATCTTCTTTACGAAGTTTCTTTACTTCTTCTAATGACTTGCCACTAAGCTGTGCAATCACACGATCTGGGAATTCCATACGCTTTGCTTCTAACATTAACTCTTTCGTTAATGGTTCTTCACTTAAGCGTTTTTCCATCTCAGTAAGTATTGCAATTTTATCAATAAACCATAAATCAATCTTTGTAATATCGTTAATTTCTTCTGGTGTAATTCCACGGCGGATAGCTTCTGCGATAACAAAGATACGTCTATCATCAATCAAGTGAAGTTTCTCACGAATATCTTCCACACTGTCTTTGCTATAGTCCCCATAGTTCATACTATAGATATTCTGCTCAAGGGAACGTACTGCCTTCATAAGAGCACCTTCGAAGTTTGTACAGATACTCATTACCTCACCAGTTGCCTTCATCTGAGTCGTTAAGGTTCTCTTTGCCATAATAAACTTATCAAATGGCCACTTTGGAATCTTTACTACACAGTAATCAAGTGCTGGTTCGAAGCTTGCTACAGTTTTACCTGTGATCGCATTTGGAATCTCATCTAAGGTATAACCAAGTGCAATCTTTGCTGCAACCTTCGCAATTGGATATCCGGTTGCTTTTGAGGCAAGTGCAGAAGAGCGGCTTACACGAGGGTTAACTTCAATTACACAGTACTCAAAGCTATCGGGTTTTAAGGCATACTGTACATTACATCCACCCGTAATATTTAACTCAGTAATAATATTTAAAGCAGAGGTACGTAACATCTGATATTCTTTATCGGATAATGTCTGAGATGGAGCGACTACGATACTATCTCCTGTATGAACACCTACTGGATCTAAGTTTTCCATGTTACATACCGTAATACAGTTTCCTGCACCATCACGCATTACTTCATATTCAATCTCTTTCCACCCAGCGATACATCGCTCGATTAAGCACTGTCCAACACGGCTAAGACGTAATCCATTCGTACAGATATCAATTAACTCTTCCTTATCCGCTGCGATACCACCACCAGATCCACCAAGGGTATAGGCTGGACGGATTACAACCGGATATCCGATAATCTCTGCAAAATCAACTGCTGCAGTTACTGTAGTAACAACAACGCTGGCTGCACAAGGCTCACCGATTTTCTCCATCGTATTCTTAAACTCTAGACGGTCTTCTGCTTTTTTAATTGTTAATGAGGTAGTTCCGATTAGTTTGGTCCCTGTTTCAGCTAAAAATCCGGATTCCTCTAACTCCATTGCAATATTTAACGCTGCCTGACCACCAAGAGTTGGGAGAACACTATCTGGTTTTTCTTTTAATATAATCTTCTTTACAACCTCTGGAGTTAATGGCTCAATGTAAACCATATCTGCGATGTCTTTATCTGTCATGATAGTTGCTGGATTTGAGTTTACCAATACAACTGTAACTCCTTCTTCCTTTAACGAACGACAAGCTTGGGTACCTGCATAATCAAACTCTGCTGCCTGGCCAATCACAATCGGGCCGGAACCAATCACTAAAACCTTCTTAATGTCATTATTCTTTGGCATTACGCATTTACCTCCATCATCTTCATAAACTCATCAAATAGGAACTCGGAATCCTGTGGACCAGCACATGCTTCCGGATGGAACTGTACCGTAAAAATATTTTTATTCTTATACTTAAGTCCCTCTATTGTCTTATCGTTTGCATTAATAAAGCGAACCTCTGCCTTAGCTTCATCAATGCTATCTTCCACAACTACATAGCCATGATTCTGGGAAGATAGATAAACGCGACCAGTTTCTAAATCTTTTACCGGATGGTTCGCTCCACGATGTCCGTACTTCATTTTCTTTGTTTCAAAATCATTTGCAAGTGCCATTA
>DPVV01000182.1 GCA_003526525.1 Lachnoclostridium phytofermentans
CTATTATTCTTTCTGCTTTTGCACAAAGTACTTATATACTATCCAAATATAGTTATATTGTCAAGATTTTACCAATATTTTGACAAATTTCTTATTTTTTCTTACCTTGAACTGCTGTTTAATACTTTAATCAGGATGTCTGCAGCCTCACCTCTTGTTATTTTAGCTGTAGGTTGGAACGCCTTTTCTTGACCATTTCCAAATAACTTAAGTGCTTTGGCTATTGCTACATAATTATAATAATCTTTTCCTATCTTTGCATCATCGGTATAACCACAACGGAAGATATCACCCATCGTCGCAAATTTCTCATATCCTAGTATTTGCACACTATATTTTGCCAACTGTTGTTTGGTTATTCCACTACTACTCTTTAATTTTATATCATCTCTAGTAGCTTCATAGAATAGCTTTTCAGCAAGACTCTGTAGCTCTTTCCCTGTAATCACATCATTTGGTCGGAATTTTAATTCTCCGGTACCTGCTCCTAAATCGCGTAATAATAAGATACTTCTCTCATACTTATGACCTTTGATATCCGTATAGTCAACGGACTTCTTTAATTCTGGAGCATAAACTTTACCAGACCAATCTAATTGTTTACCGGTAAATGGTGATATTGTGTTTGGATTGATATTGGTACGATATACTAATCTAGGTTGATAATCCATGGAATATGAATTCTCTATATAACCATTGATATCTCCACCCTTTACTAATTTATGAACTGTATTAATTTCATATACAAGCTCATAGCCCTCCAATTTGATATACGCATTGAATGCCTGTTCTGGAGTCATTGCATTCTTTGGTGACTCGAATTTTATTGCAGTATCCCAGTTCTTACGATAATCGAATACTTTACCACTAATAGAATCCACACTACCAGAGAAATAATTATCTGCATAAGGAATTCCTTCATTTACTCTTTGATATCCAAACGTATATCCCCCATATACAGGGATTTCTTTTATATAATCATAGATATAATCTGGAGTTACAGAGGACTGCTTCGTATTTGAAAATTGCTTTTCATTCTGAGATTTCGCAAATGCTTCATAGATTTTTGCACATTCTTCTTTGGAAAGTTTCGTTTTCGCTTTCTCTAACTCTTCCGGAGTCATCTGATCAGCATTTTTTACACTTGAACGGTAGGACAAAATCTCACCAGTTTTTGCATCAACAGTTGCATGCGCACTTGCTCTATAATAATCATTTTTACTATCATCTGGAACTCTAGGATCTGTTAATGAAATACTCCATACGTATTGCTTTTCGTTTTCATTACCATACAAACGATATCCGGAAAGGGAAGCTGTTATCGCCTTTATATTAGCATCCATCAGTAAATATTTATTCTTCACTACCTTCTCGATCGCTTGCTCCTTCGTAATTAAACTTTTTAATTCCTTAATTTGTGCTAACTCTTCCTTGGTCAAAGAAGGTGCATCTGCATTACTTTCATTAGCAGTATCTTGCACTGCACTATCATTTTTGGAAGTTTCTATCCATTGCTCTCTCGATGTGTAAACTTCCCCGGTTTTTGCATCTACCGCGATATAATTATTACTAGGCGCATATACAAGGTAAGCACTTCTGGTCTTACCATCTTCGCTCCACTTTGTTAGATACTTAAGTTCCATAGTAACTTGTTTCTTTATCTTTTGTGAAGCTTGCTCTTTCGATATCTTTACATCTTTAGATGGAATGGATAACCCAAATAGCCAGTTTGCATTATACTGCTTAACTTTCTTATCTGCTGTACTAATTTGAATTGTAATCGTATTATCAGGCATCACGATACCATTCTCGGTACGTACATACTCAAACTGATAACAATTGTTATAATAACCTACATAAGTTGCGTTTTGAAATGTCACATGCCCCCATACATCAGGCACAACCTTTTTAATAAAGGCATCTGCAACAGGGCGAAGTTCTTTGATAAGATAGTTGATCGGCTCTTGCTTATCATTCTTATCATAGTCCCTATCATTAATATAAGTTATATTAGCATTATCATCACAAACCACATTAAAATAATGAGAACCTTTCTCACTATACCAATTTAAGTTCCACTGTGTTCCTTTTCCATATTCAGCACCGTAATAATTTGATTCAAATTTTGTACAGTCCGTTGGAATAGTAACCTTTTTCTTTATTTCTGTTATAATCTTCGTAAGATTCTCTTGAAGCTTCGTATCTTCCGTAGAATTATTCTGTACACTTTCTTTGGTAACCGCCTCCGCTACTACAGTAGACATCGCATTGGCATGGACTGGAATACTGGTAATAATAATACCACCTACTAACATTAGTGCTATAAAACTCTTTCTTTTCATAATAAATACCATTCCTTTCCACATCCTGCAGACTTTACGCTACAGGCACTTTACTTCCGATTACATTATTTAATCATCGGTTCTAAGCATTAGACGATACAAATTTCCATATGTTCCATGATATGTAAATAATTTTAACTTTATTTTTATTTCCTTAATTGCCAAAGTAAATTCCAATTTTCCCAGTACCAAACCAGAAGTTAATTTGGCAAACTTTTTTATGGAATTATTTTTATTTATCTAAAAAGAACACTGCAACCTAACTATTTCAATGTTTAGGTAGCAGCGTCTTGGATTTGGATCTGTTAATTTCATAAAAGCAGGAGCAGTTGAAGTGCACTTCAATTACTCCTGCTTTTATTGTATTTAAATTATAATTATAATTTTCTAAGATGAAGTTGGAATAAAATAAGTACCACCTAAGGTCTCGTTCTCTAATGCAATGAAAGGAATTTCAAACACAAGATTTAGATTATCAATCGTTAATACTTGTTTTGTCTCTCCTGCAGCAATAATTCTTCCATCCTTCATTAAAACAATCTGTTTACAATATCTTGCAGCTAAATTGATATCATGAAGTACTGTTATAATCGATGTATTCTTCGTATCATTTAACTTCTTTAAATATTTCATCAATTCCATCTGATACCGAACATCCAGATGAGCCACTGGTTCGTCTAAAAACAACCAAGGTGTCTGTTGAGCAATTGCCCTTGCTGTAATAACCCTCTGTTTTTCTCCACCACTTAACCTAGAAAATATCGCTTCACGTAAGTGATAGCAATTCGTCATCTTCATCGCTTCGTTCACAATCTCTCGATCCTTATCTCTTACTGCCTGAAACCGTTTTTGATAAGGGGCGCGCCCCATCATTACAATCTCATAAGCTGTGAATCTTGTTTCGATGTTGGTATTTTGTGGGACTAGGGACATTTTTTTAGCTATATCATTACGTTTATAGCTTGTAATTTCTTTATTTTCAAGGAATACTCTTCCTGGCTCAATTGGTAGTAATCTTAGGATATGACGAATAAATGAGGTTTTTCCAGATCCGTTTGGCCCCAAAATACCGTAAAACCCTCCCTGTAAAAAAGTCGTACCTATCTCTTTTAAAATTGCATCCTCTTCTTTTTGCGGCTGCCAAGTCAGTTCGTTTATTTGTATTGTCTGTAATTTATCCATCTTACACCCCATTTCTGCGCGCGTTTTTTGCGCATCCAAAATTTGTACCAGGGATTACGCAGGCACAAATTTCAGGGTTGAAAAATTTTATTTTTTTCAACTTACACCATCCTTTTCTTGTCACGATATAGTAACAGTAAAAAATATGGTGCTCCAAATAAAGCAGTAATGACTCCGACCGGGAATTCTCCAGGTGCTCTTAAGGTTCTTGCTAAGGTATCACAAACGATTAAGAAAAAGGCACCGAAGATACAACTAAAAGGTAACAATCTTTCATGTCTTGGTCCAAGTAACAATCGTATTACATGAGGTATAATTAATCCAACAAACCCTATAATACCACACACCGAGACGCAAGCTGCTACCAAAAGCGAACCAACTATGATAAGTGTTCTCTTCACTTTCAAAGTATCAATACCAAGACTTTCTGCTGTTTCCTCACCTGCCGCTATAATGTTTAATTCTCTCGCATGCACAATAATTATCGTAGCACAGACAATAAAAAACAGGAGAAGAAATCCGACTTTCCTCATGCTAGCTGCAGAAAAGCTTCCAAGAGTCCACATGTAAACCTTTTCTATCTGCTCTCTTCTAATACTCATTAACAAGGAAATCATAGCAGACAGCATAGAACTAATCGCTGTACCAGTTAGCACGATATGAGTAACTGAACCAGTACTTCCAGTAAACGCAATTTGATATACTAAGAGAACGGTAAGCAAAGCTCCAATAAAGGCAAATGCTCCTATTACTCCAAGACCAAAAAATGATATTGTCACACCACTTAGTGTAGCTAACGTAGCTCCAAGAGCTGCACCAGAGGAGATACCTAATATCTGCGGGTCTGCAAGTGGATTACGAAACAATCCTTGAAAACAGGCACCCACTAACGCAAGTGAAGCTCCGCTTAAGCCAGAGAGTAAAATCCTAGGTATTCGGATATTCCAAATTATCGTAACATAATTTTTAGGAATATCTGAAGTATCCATTAGATTTCTAATAAGCGGCATTTTACTTAGAAGGACCTTTAAACTATCATATATTGTTATATTGGCTGAACCGACTGATGCTGTGATAACAATCGTAATAAGCAATAGCAAGGTAAACACTAGATAATAAAATGAAGTCTTTCTTTTGTTCATATTAATAATCATGCCTTTCCCATTTGTATACCACATCTACTTGTGGATGCGATACTGCCATATTGAAAAGTAAAAGTTGCTTTTTCATTTTCAACTACCTCCAGTATTTATTGAAATGCTTCTGGATGTAGTATTTTTGCTACCTCTAATATTCCCTCAGCAACACGATAACTTTGGCGTTCCAGTAAATTATTATCAATACTATACACTTGATTATTCTTCACAGCACTTAAATTTTTATAATTATCTGTGGAGATAAAGCTATCCTTCATACTTGGATCTAATATAATCACTTCTGGGTCTGCATCAATTAAACTTTCTAATGTATATGACCATCCACTAACATTTTTTGCAATATTATCTCCGCCTGCTAATGTTAATAAATTTCCGATAAAGGTATCGCCTCCGGCTGTATAATCTCCATATTCTCCAAATCCAACTACATAATATACAGTCTTCTTAGGAAGTGAGGCAACCTTCGTTGTTACATCTTCTATTTGAGCTTTCATTGTTTCAATAAGTTTTGCTGAATTATCCTGGCAATTAAATATCTGTCCTATTAAATTAATCATATCATAGATACCAGCAACCTCTTTATCTTCATTTAGTACAACGACTGTAATACCAACCTCTTTAAATTTTTGAATAACATCCTCCGTCCATAGGGAAGAGGCTATAACAACATCCGGAGCTAGACTTACAACTTTTTCAACATCAGGATTATAAAAATCTCCGATAGACTCTTTCGTCATTGCTTCCGCTGGATAATCACAATAATCCGTACGTCCAATCAACTTATCCGATATCGAAAGTGCATATAATATCTCTGTGATACTAGGAGAAAACGATATCATTGTTTGAGGTTCGTTTTCAAACGTAATGGTAGTTCCTAAAGAATCGGTAACAGTAAGTGGATACTTAGTTACATTATTCTTTGTAGTGTCCTCTGGCAAGCCAGTCGGAGATATTGGTTCTTCACCTGGTGATGGCGAAACAGTAATTTGTGCTTCCGAAGTTGGTGCAGGCGTAATTTCATTCTTCTCATTGCCTGCTTTTGTTCCACAACCTGTCATGACAATGGTTAGAATCAATCCAAGTGTCAATAGTTTTTTAAATATTTTCATATAAGCCTCCATGCTGCGTCTATCTTTTAGGAGCAGCTAATGGCTCAAGTTTGGCGCAGCACAAACTTGTCTGTGTGAAGTTTTTAGAATCTCTTAGGCGGCGTCTTTTGGCGTCTTAGATATTCTCTTCACACTTACTCCTTTTGATCCGCAACTCCCTCCGAGTGCAGATGATTCATTCTCATATGGCAGGTTTCCTGGCTAATGGTCATTTTACTCATCGCTGTCTTCTCATATCATTCTTTACTTTTTAAGGTTAGGAGCCGTATCCTTAATGCCAAAGAAGATACAATGACAATTTTGCAACTTTCATTCCAATAACAGTAACGGGGGCTGCTGCGGATTTTCACCACATTCCCTTTTAACTTCAATTATGAAGCACCACATGGACGCAATTATTATACCCGTAACTTAAGTACATTACAAGTAAATTTTAACAACAAGAATTCTCATAGATTATAATTGCTCGTCAAAAAAAGACTGTCATAAAAAAATTAATGACAGTCCTTCTCTATTTCCGTTTCATTTTGTAACATTATTAGAAAAGCCAACCTATTTATTCTATGAAATACTATCATCCTGATTATACATTTAATATATATTAAATATACATTAGCGAACGTATCTACATCATAAGTTACGCCTTTTCACATGGCCCAAAATAATCTTTTCTAAGACAGACTTATATACTAGAACGATCTGAGCATCGATAAAGCAATATTTATTGACGACAAATTCATATGTCTTTATTAGAAACAGAACACTCATTGTACCAAGAGCAGTAATCGCTATAAATGGTACTAAACCTTTCAATAGAATAAATGTAGAGGCAGCAATATAGAATACCACGGCAAACATATAATTTTTACTGATTCGAAAAGCAAGTAACATAGCATCATTTAATCTATCATGCATATGTGCAATCGCTTCAATATCTTTATCCTTAAGCCTAGTGTAGATATCCTCAAAGACCTCTTTACTCTCTAGTGATTTGTTCTTGAGATTTTTTTGAATGTATGTGAAATACTTATTGTAGTTGACTTCTCCTAATTCCTTGCGTATTAATTTCTTGAATACACTCATCATATCCCCATTTCCTTTCGGTGGAATTGAACCTGTCTTTAGTATTTGCGAAGTCCTCTAATAAAGTCTTGTAATTTCTGGTTAGTTTGTAAAATTTGAAAATAAGATGACAAAAATGGTTATGTCGTGAACAATAAATTATATATTCACAAAATGTTCATAACTTAGCCATACTATCATCACATTCATATCTTATAATACAAATATAACATAAATTTGTTTACAAGATAATTTTTTTCATAAAACAAAGCCCGGCAGTTACCCTCCCCCTCTACCGGGCTTCTCCTCTGCCCATTTATCGAAATTACTTCGACTTTTTATCTCTA
>DPVV01000180.1:0-1802 GCA_003526525.1 Lachnoclostridium phytofermentans
CTTATTTTATGTATCTTATCAAAATGATTCATCTGCATAAGCATTTCATCTAGAATTGTGCTCATTTCTTCTTTACAATTTATTTTTAGAACGGTTAAATCTTCTAATGTTGCATGAAACATATCACTGATTAAATGATCAATCATATCTGCTTTCTCATCAATGATTTGAACCTTATGTATGGTATCTGCCTCATTACTTTTTACTGTTATTAACTCACAATAAGCCTTTATTGTGGAAACAGGAGTTTTAATATCGTGGGAAAGACTGGCAACTAGCTCTTTTTTACTCTTATTTGCCTCAAACTCTCCTAACCTTGCTGATTTTAGCTCTTCTCTCATTATGTCAAAACTCTCTGTAAAGGCTCCAAAATAGTTCCTTTTTTTCATATGTAAAGGAAAATCGAGGTTCCCTGCTGCAACACTGGAGGCAAAACTCTTAAGACTTAAAAATGGCTTTACGAAACGTATATATACAAATGCGCCTAATCCCCAGATAAACAATAAAAAACCTCCAAACAGTAACGTACTCATTCGGAGCAAATGATCCCTTAGAGTTTCCTCTGCCATGGTATCAAGCGGGAATAAAATCTTTCCAATGATTGTATCACCGCTTTTAATATCCATTATGGTGGCCCTATCGACTAACCCCTTATAAAGGATTTTATCATAATCGGGATTATTACATAGGATAACATTAAAATCATAATCCGATTTTTCTATTCCTGCGTTCTCGATAACTGAGATAGTTTCCTCTTTTTGAAGGCTTCTTTCAATACTTTTTGTCATCGCATTCATCTGTGTAATATCTATTTTTGAGAATTTTTGCTTCATAAGATAACCTATCGTTATCATATAACACCCAATGAAAAATAAGGTAATTCCAATCATCCATCCTCTCAGCTTCATAATTCCAACCGATATCCTGTTCCCCAGATTGTCTTAATGATTTCCGGATTATTGGGATCTTTTTCGATTTTCTCTCTTAACTTTCTAATATGTACATTTAGTGTTCCGTCACTAAAAAATTCATCACCCCAAACATTTGCGAATAATTCATCTTTCGTAATCACAATGTTTGGATGCTGAAACAGATAGAGAAACAACTTAAACTCTTTATTTTTTAACTCTATATCCTTATCCCCTACATACACCTTTCTCGCTTTTACATCTAATCGTATTTTCCCCGATTGCATTGGCAGTCTTTCTTTCGTATCCTCAAGCCTTTTTAATACTACCTTAACCTTAGCAAGTAGTACACTAAGCGCAAATGGTTTCTTAATATAATCATCGCCGCCGATATTAAGAGCCATTAAGATATCATCATCACTTTGTCTTGCACTAATAAAGAAGATTGGAACATCAGAAAATTCGCGTATCTCTTTACACAATAGAAATCCGCTTTCCTCTTGTAAATTGATATCGAGTAAAATCAATTTAACCTCATGTTCTTTCAAAAACATAAGACACTCCTGTTTATTCGTCACATAGGTTGTTGATACACCAAACATATTAAAATACTCACAAGTTGCGATAGCTAACTCCTTCTCATCATCTACCACCAGACATGTATACATCATGATTACCTCCCCGATTTCTTATGATTACACTAATTATATAGTAAGAAAAAACTTTTACTTAGTATTACTTTATTAATATAAGAATATCTCTTATTTTGCTTTAATATAAATCAAAATCCAGAAACTATAGTCTGTTAATTTTGATCATTACATTTCTAAATATTACTAAATATTTAATTATTGTAACAGATAAAACTCCGTATGAAAAGCTGGAAGAGAATCC
>DPVV01000180.1:1886-10518 GCA_003526525.1 Lachnoclostridium phytofermentans
AGGAAGAGAATATAGATATTAAGCCAATTTTCATAGACACTGTTGTTAAGAAATTCGGTATTAAGTCATAAATCCATGTATATCTATTATAAGTTAATTCATATAACAGAAAGAGACAAATGGTTCCTCCATGACAAGCACGCTTGATTCTGGATAGATGTCCATTTGCCTCTTTTTAAGCTTTTCTACACTCACAATGAGCTAATTATAAAGATTATGATTCTTAATCATGATTTATTTTTGCTTTGTAGTATTTCTTGAAGGCTTACTAAAAAGGATCGCAATAATTCCGCATACCCCCATTAGTATAGGGTAGAACAGATACGGTATTATTTCCATTGGTGCGATGGCGATTCCAGCAGCAGCGGCACCTGCACTCGCATATAAAAGCTGTGCTCCATATGGAATGATTCCTTGCCAAACTGAGGTGAAGATATCAAGTAAAGCAGCTGTTCTTTTTGGTTCAATATCAAACTCTTCCGAAATATCCTTAGCAATAGGTCCAGCCATAACAATCGCAATCGTATTATTAGCAGTAGAAATATCCACTAAGGAACTTAACGCAGCTATTCCAAGTTGAGCTCCTTTTTGGGTTTTTACTCGCTTCTTAATTAAAGATAAGATATAATCGATACCTCCATTTTCCTTAACTAAGCCAATAATACCTGCAACCACTATGGAAATTGCAGTAATATCATACATACTCATGATACCACCCTTACCATCACTGCCACTTGCTATTACGGTAAAAATCGATGCAATAGGAATCGCTCCACTCACTACTCCTACTAAAATAGAGCAAAATGTTCCAAGTAAAAGAACAACAAATACATTAAAGCCAATTAAAGCTCCGATCAGAACAACCAAGTATGGAATAATTCGAAATAAATTATACTCAAGTTCACCAACAATTTTATAATCAGAATTCCCTGCTAATAGAAGGAATAGAATAATTGTAATTATCGCAGCTGGCAATACAATCAAAAAGTTCTCTCTAAATTTATCCTTCATCTCACAACCTTGTGTCTTTGTAGCCGCAATGGTAGTATCCGAAATCATAGAAAGATTGTCCCCAAACATTGCACCGCAAACGACAGCACCGATACACATTGCCATGGCAAATCCAGTTTTCTCACCAACCCCAACCGCAATTGGTGTTAATGCAGCAATTGTACCAACGCTTGTCCCCATTGCAATTGAGATAAAGCAAGCAATAATAAAAAGTCCTGCTACTGCAATATTAGGTGGCAAAATGGATAATCCAAAATTCACCGTACTTTCTACTCCTCCTGCTGCCTGAACTGCACCTGAAAATGCCCCAGCTAGTATAAAGATCAGACACATTGTCATGACATTTTCATCTCCCATACTTTGTGTCACAACACGGAGTTTATCATTTAGGCTTTTTTTCGGGTTTTGAATCAATGCTACAGCAAGTGCAAGTAAAAACGCAACAATGGCAGGCATTGCATAAAAATCATGAAACAATATTCCGCTACCTATAAATAATATCAAAAAAACACCTATTGGGAGTAAACCGCTTAATTTTCCTTGTTTCACAAGTTGCTCCTTTCCTATCAAGTACTCTATTGTAGTTTTCTTTACCTTAATTACCTACATTCCCATGAAGAAAAATATGCTTCTATTTTTGTTGCTTGATAGGTTAAGCATAATAAGGTATCTTAATACAAAAAGTTACCGTCACAAACGGTTTAAAGATTTGTAACGGTTCTTATCAATACTTATTATATTACTAGGAAATACTTCCGTTTGTCAAACTCTTTTCATCAAGCTTTTCTCTTTTTCATTTAAAATTGATTGATTTTATCAATTATTGCATATTTTAATTATCTTATTTATCTATTTTAAAGCTATCTTCTTCCAAAAGAAATCAAGAAACCAAAGAAAAATAAGAAAGATAAGTCTCCTTGATTTTCAGTAAAATATTTTGAAACCTCTATCTGAAACTTTGTTAGCTTTTCTACTTCCGAACGTTGGTACCCTCTGCTCATGAAGAACTCAATCCCCTGTTCTGACATATCATTTAGTTCAGCTTGATGGAATCCTCGATAGGTTCGAAAGGAATTACACAGTTTCTCATAACCTTTAGAGTCCGGAGTTATAAAGGATATTTTATCATTCATTCTTACATCAACATCCTTTAATCCTATTTCTCGCATAAGAAAAGGTAGACGCATACCAATTGCATAATCCCTTCCCTCACACTCCAATTCTTTTAACCACAGCTTTCTCCAATCAAATGAGGTACAAAGTGAGTCATACTTAAGACCTTCTGCATAAAAACCAACGTTTTCTATTTCTCGATTAATTTCCACACAAACCACGAGACCACCTGGTAAAACTGACTCCTTCATAGTTTCTAAAATTTGAAGTGGATAATTCATATGACGCAAGGTTGCTTGACATATACTAAGATGATATTTTCGCTCCGTTTTAAAATGATAAATATCAGAACAGATATAAGAAACATCTGATCCATTAAAATGCTTCCTTGCTTTTTCAATCAGACATTCACTATCCACCCCAGTATAAGTACTTCCAGCAGGGAGCAGTGGAAGAATTCTCTTACCAAGATCACCGTCACAACAACAAAATTCAATCACATCAATTGGTTCTTTAATAGCCCATACCTCTGTGATGAGGTAACGAAGATAATCCTCATTCCAAAAGAATTGACGATCATTCTCAATCACATCTGCTCGGTCTTCCCATTTCTCTCGATTATCTGTATTACGAGGCATATACTGCAAATCTTTAATTGGTTTTAGACCCAAAAGCTCATCCACTGAAACTTGAAAATAATCAGCAATAAGCGGTAACAATGTGATATCAGGTAATGTTGTTTTTGTCTCCCATTTACTAACGGATTGAAACGTTACCCCTAAAAAATCTGCCAGTTCCTGTTGACTAACTCCTTTTCGCTTTCTTAATTGTGCTATTTTTAAATCCATTGTAGCTGTCATATCAAACCTCCAGTTTTTTTGATATCACAAATGTACCATAAGATACGCTCCTATCCTATAACGTGATTTCTTAGAAAACTCGCGTGGTAAGCGAAAGTAAGTAAGTGATACTATAATCCCTATATTCATAGCAGTACTAAAATCCTTATACTCATGATATAATTTGCTCTAAAAAATTAGCTTCATAGTTCTCCTCTTATAAAAGCTGAGTGACATAGAAATTATACCATATACTTCCAAACAAAAACAACGTGGGAATTTTTTATCATTTCCCACGTTGCTATCATTACTAGAATTAACCTACCACTAGTTTAAGACTTGCTTATTCTTTCTGATATCCTTTTTAGTTTGCTTATTACATTCGACAAATACTTTAATTATCTAGTCTTCCTTAACTTCTTCAGAGAAAAATACCATTCCCTCAGATTGATTAATAAGAACATAAGCGTCACATCCTTGTGTCTTTATCTTACTAATCTGCTTACGAACATTAGATTTTTCTTCATACAAAACTACATCAAAATTTTGTTGGTACTTAGTGGCTTCTTCTAATGCTTCAACAATTGCCTCCTTTTTATACAGGATTGCCAAGCGTTTTTTCTTATTTGGAATTTGATAATTATTTTCTATTAACATCTGATAAATGCGTTCAAAACCAATGCTAAAACCTACCGCAGGTATTACCTCATTCGTGAACTTTCCAATCAAATTATCGTATCTACCGCCTCCAGCAATAGATCCATTCCAGTCATCACTTACAATTTCAAACACTGCTCCAGTATAATAACTCTGCCCTCTTACCAAAGATAGATCAAATTCCATGCGGTATTCACCATTGGATAGTCTGCTACATGAAGTAATAATCGTTTCAAGACTTCTAATATCTTCATTCTCACCGCAGATTTCACGAATTGTACTTAGTGAGATTGGCATATTGGATAGAAAGTTCATGAATCTAGTAATTGCTTCTTCATCACAACCTTTCTCCAATAACTCAGTTTTCACTCCTCCGGTTCCGATTTTGCTCATCTTGTCAAATGAGATACAAACTCCTTCTAGCTGCTCTTTCGTAAATCCAAGAGACAGAAGTAAAGTGTTTAAAAGTCTTCGATTATTAATTTTTACAATAAAATCCCGAACTCCAATTACCTGTAAAGCCTTTGCAGTTGTTGTAATTAGTTCAATTTCTGCATTGCATGAATCCGTTCCAATGATATCAATATCACATTGCACAAATTCTCTAAGTCTCCCTTTTTGTGGACGCTCCGCCCGGTATACCCTATCTATCTGGATACAACGAAATGGGCTTGGTAATTTGAATCTGTTATTAGCTATATAACGACATAATGGTAGGGTTAAATCGTATCGCAATCCTAAATCCGATAAATTTTCAAAGCTTCCATCTGATATTTCTTTTTCAAGTTTATCTCCACGTTTTAATACTTTAAATAATAGCTTTAGATTTTCCCCACCCTCACTATTTTCAAGATTCTCGATATCTTCCATGATGGGAGTGCTGATCTTTTGAAATCCAAAGGATTGGTATGTTGTTAAAATTACATTCTGCAAATAATCTCTTATTAAAACTTCATTTGGTGAATATTCATTCATGCCTTTTACTGTACTAATTTTCATATTATCCCTCTTTTCTTAGCTGCACATTGTCTTTCTTGCAACAAAACGTAGTATCAAATTTACGGATACAGAAGACTTATATTTACAGTTTGAAAGATTAAAGCTTTCAGACTTAGCCTTATTTCTGCACCATTCTAATTAATTCTTTCTTTATACAACAAAAAAAGTCATTCAGGCATATACCCAAATGACTCTGATTCTAACGAGATTAGCTGTTCTTTCTGTAGCCATCACCGATCATCCACATGGGCATATGCAATGCACAAAAGCCCATGTAAATTCCATAGGCTTATTGTTTACCATGATGATGATGATGCATTTTAGTTAAGAACATTACAAATCTCCTCTCCGACAAATAAATTATGGTTCATTGTAACCATCTTTTTGCAATCCGTCAAGAAAAAAATAGTTAATTCCAAAGTTTTTTCTTAGTTCTGTTTTGATATAATTCATTGCCTTGAAGAAAGTATCTGTAAAAGACCTGCCCAAGTGGACTCTGAAGCTGTGAAATTTCTTGCTGCAAGTTGCGAATTTCTCAGAGCGTTTTAGCTTATAGGTGATTGCAAAATAATTTCCTATAATTCATAAAAGAAATACTATGCCGCCAAGAAATAAAAGCGGCATAGTAAGCTCTAGATTATTTACAGTAGATATCAATTGCATCTCGTAGAAATTCTGCACATCCTGGAGTGATTGCATCATAATAGGCCTTGAATCGCTCATCCTCGCAATACATAGTAGCAAGTCCTTTATGCGCTTCTTTCGAATACATTCCATCTGGCCAAAAGTAACAAAGCCATTGTCTATGCAAATCGCATGCTTTTTGCGCAAGCTCGTTCGCAGGGTCTCCTAGCAGGGTGGCCTCCCTTAGTGTTTCATTCACTTCTTTTGACAGCTGTTCTACTTTAGCATACTGCTCCTGCGTCATATTTTTTACTTTCCCATTGGAAGCATCCACTACTTTGTCACCGTATTTTTGGCGAATTTCCTCGCCGAACTTCTGTTCAGTTTCCTCCACAAGCTTTTGTTTGAATCCCTCAAATTTTTCTTTGTCGCCCATAATTATTTCTCCTTTTACAGCTCGAATTGTTTTACTGACATTTCGTATCAGCAGATCAATCTGCTCTTTCTTTCGATAAAGAGCGGTTAAATGGTTTTCCAAAGCCAAGGTTTGGTCAAAAGTTTTCGAATAAATTATTTCCTTGATTTCTTCCAGACTTAAACCAAGTTCTCTAAAAAATAGTATCTGCTGCAGCAAGTCAACCTGTAACTGCCCATATATGCGGTAACCATTCGAACTAATTCTTTCGGGCGATAATAATCCGATTTCATCGTAATAATGTAAGGTTCGTGTACTGATACCTGACATTTTTGCTAATTTGTTTACTGTGTATTCCACTATTATCACCTCAAAATGGAGTATAAACTATTACGCTACGTTAAAGTCAATAAATTTTTTCAATTATATCAATTATATTGCCAATTATATTTTTCGATTATATTGTAAAATCAAAATGGGACAAACGAACAATGCTACAATTGGTAAAAAAGCGAAAGATTCAGCACCTCGTGCATTTGATCTGTTTTATTATTAAGATACCTAACCAAAAGGAGAGAAACCCGATGATAATAAAACTTCCCCAAATAACATTCCAAAATGGATTAGTAATATCAAACATATAAAGCAATAGCTTATTCCATATCTCTATCTTAGTTAAAATCGCAAATAAATCAAATAAAACATATCCGCCACCGAAGATGTAAATCCAACGCCACCAATAGTTTTTCCCAATATTTTTGCAAAAGATTATAATACCCATCAAACAGAGTAATGATAAAACAATCATAAGTATCAAGTATACTACCCCACGGTCGTTCATAACAGAAATCCAATATTCCGAATAAGCTGGCCGGTTTATCAATCCCCAAATTCTATGTAAATGAAAAACTCCAAAAAATAAAAATACAATTGGTTCGAACCAATAAATCTTTGATTTCCCCTTCATACTAAGTCCCCTTCATCAATGACCTTATTTTTTCTATGTTACTAATTTACTTTATTTCAACTTTTACGTCAACTAGTCGTCACTTACATTCTACCCATTATTAGCTTTTATAAAACTAACAAATAAACTTACAAATGCAAGTCTTTCCTTATATAAAAAAGATTCTAACTCCTTGATACTGTACTTAACAATACCGAAGAAGTTAGAATCTTTTATTTAAAAGACTACATAACTCTATAAATTTTTATAAAACAAATTAAATTTACCTACCGACCTTTTACATCTTCATTATTCAGTTTAGCAAGTGATGATTAATAAGAATCGATTTACTAATACCTATCCTCTCAATGCCTTTTTCGGAGTTTCAAGATATAATTTATTTACTAACAGTCAGATCAATCGTAACTTTGTTTTCAAAACTCTTACGAATTGCTGATAAAATATCACCATGGCTATCCTTTAAGCTCATCGTTGCTCCAGTGACAACATCCGCTAGCATAGCTTGTTCTTCACTTGTAAGTGCACTGTATTTCTTAACATCTTCGTCCTTACTACTGTCCGCTTTTAATGGACGTCCATTGAGGTCAGAGCAATACTTCGCAAACCATTCTTCAACTTCACCCACTGTTTTCCCAATAAACATGCTTTCAAATTTATCCATCTGAGATGACCAGTTCCCTGTTCCCATAACATAGCTCTCTCCGCGATCACGTTTTGTCTTCCATGAAGAGATTTCGTTGGTATATGTTTCTTCCGTAGGTACAGATACCCCATCAACAGCTCCATCATGATTGGCATCTAGATTATATCCCTCTTGACCTGGGAACCCGCTAAAATGTGGCATAGACTCACCATCATAATTTGGTGTTGCAATTTCAAGCTGATCTACATGGATTGCTACAATTTTACCTTCTGCATCAAATAAAGTATTCGCATAAACTTCATTGATACTGTATACGGATACATCTTTGTCATCTTTTCCTGGTCCAATACGGCCACTGGAATCTAAACCAAGTCCAATCGAAGCTGCCCCTTTGATATCCAGTCCCTTTCGGTTATTGTAAGCAATTTCGATTGCTTCAATAATATTGCCATGACTATCATTCAAACTCATCGTTGCTCCAGAAACAACATCTGCAAGCATGGTCTTATCTTCATCAGATAATGCACTGTATTTTGTAACATCCGCTTCATTCGAACTATCTGCCTTTAATGGTCTGCCATTAACATCAGAACAGTATTTTGTATACCATTCCTTAATTTCTGCAACTGTCTTTCCTACAAACAAAGATTGAAACTTATCCATTTGAGATGCCCATGTACCAGTTCCCATCCTATAATCTTCACCACGATCGCGTTTTGTAGCCCAAGAGCTAGTTTCTGCTAAGAAATTATCGTCGGTATCTTCTGTTAATCCATCGATAACACCATCATGATTGCTATCTAAATTATACCCCTTCTGTCCTGGAAAACCACTAAAGTGCGGCATCGATTCTCCATCGTAGTTTGGTGTTGCAACCTCTAATTGATCGATATATAGATCTAAAATTTTACCTTCTGCATCGAATAAGACATTTGCAAATACTTGGTTAATGCTATAAACCTGAACATCTTTATCATCTTTTCCTGGTCCAACTCGACCTATGTTTGAAAGACCAAATCCTTGAAATACTTCCGCAGCTACAACCACTTCTGGAGTCTTTGTCACGCCAGAAGTTTCATCTTCTGCAATGTAAGGATATTTTTCAGGATCTAGTGCATTATTCACAGCAGCGATGATAGCCTTACTAGTTACTGTCGCACCAGATACTACATCTACATCCTTATTCCCTGTTTCTACAATTTTATCTGGGAGCTTTTCTATTGCTAATGTTCCAATTCCTTTTGTCTCTTTACTACCGTCAATTTTTACGTCAACTATCTTTCCCTCTTTTAGAGTTACCGTAGCAATAACTTCTCCACCAAATCCCTTTGCTTTTCCTGTTAACACATTGTCTGTTGATTGGT
>DPVV01000307.1 GCA_003526525.1 Lachnoclostridium phytofermentans
AAAAATCTAGATTTTTCACACAGGAACTGTGCTGTCACCCAATTTCGCGGGATTACGTCAGATTGGATAAATTACTGTATTAATATGGCATAAAAAAGTTTTTAAAAATTGCTTGACAAAACTTGTCTTCCTAAATATAATAGTAATGTGCTCGTGAGAAAACGAGACAATGAATGGGATCTTAGCTCAGCTGGGAGAGCATCTGCCTTACAAGCAGAGGGTCATAGGTTCGAGCCCTATAGGTCCCATTTTTACGGAAAAAAATAAATATGGCGAAATAGCTCAGTTGGCTAGAGCATACGGTTCATACCCGTAGGGTCGTGGGTTCAAATCCCTCTTTCGCTATTTATAAGAGTTCAGAAGTTAATGACTTCTGAGCTTTTTTTGTGTATTGTATTTTAACTATAGCAAAAGATCAGTCAGAGAAAGAGATAGAATCACTGTCAGCATTTTATCTTAGTTAGTTGATAGCCTTGTAATGTTTATTACATCCGAAACCAATTACTTATAAGTACAAATCATAAAAAGCATTATTATTTATAATAACTGCTTATATTGAAATAGGTGCTAAAATCAACTATAATTCAACATGTCCGATACAAGTCAAAGGAAGATGCCAATTACTTATCTACTTTTGTTATTGATTGGAGGGCAAGTATCCAAAGTTTTTACAGGGTAGGCGACATAAAAAGTGCCAGCTTACTAACTAACGGGAGGAATCGTATTATGAAGAAGAAAGCGCTCAGCTTACTAATGGCAGTAACTCTTGCAGCAACCTTATTTACGGGCTGTGGAAAAAAGGATGAAGAAGCAAAAGCACCAGTAACGAATGAGAATTCTGGGGATGAAGCAACAAAAGCACCAGTAACGAATGAGAATTCTGGGGATGAAGCAAAGAAGGACTTATTTGCTCCAATCGCTAAGGAAGACTTAAAGATTGGTGTAATTCACATCACAAACCCTGCGGAAGGTTCTGGTTATACATATACTCATGACGTTGGTATTCAGGGTATGCAGAAGAATATCGGCTTAAATGACAATCAGATCATCAGAAAAAACAATGTAAATGATCAAGATCCTGTAGCGATTCGTAATGCAATTGAAGAGTGTATCGAAGAGGGTGCAAAATTAATCTTCGCTACAAGCTGGGGATACATGGATACTGTTGAGGCTTTGGCAGCAGAGCATCCAGATGTAATCTTTTCTCATGGTACAGGATATAAATCAAATGGTAGCAACTTTAATAACTATTTCGGTAGAATTTATCAAGCTAGATATTTAACAGGTATCGCTGCTGGTTTAAAGACTACAAGTAACAAGATTGGTTATGTAGCAGCTTGGGGTAAAGAAAACTCTGAAGTAACTGGTGGTCTCGATGCATTTGCTATGGGTGTTTACTCTGTAAATCCAGATGCTAAGGTTTATGTAAAAACAACTAACAGCTGGTTCTCTCCTGAAGGTGAAGCAGCAGCAGCGGAAGCTTTAATCGCTCTTGGCTGTGATGTAATTGGTCAGCATTGTGATACACCAAACCCTATGACAGCAGCAGAAGCAGCTGGCGTATTTGGTGTTGGTTATAACTCTGATATGTCTAAGGATGCTCCTAAGGCAGTTCTTACTTCTGCTCTTTGGGATTGGTCAGCATATTACACTACGGCAGTTAAATCTGTAATTGATGGAACTTGGGATGGAAGCAACTACTTTGGTGGTATGGCAGAAGGTTTAATCAATATCTCTCCATTATCTGATCTTTGTGCACCAGGTACCGAAGAGAAAGTTGCGGAAGCTGAAGCAAAAATCAAATCTGGTGAATGGGATGTATTCGCTGGTGCTATCGAAACTAATGATGGTCAAACCATTGGTGAAGAAGGAAAATCTTTAGATGATGCTACAATTACTGGTGGTATCAACTGGTATTTCAAGAATGTAGTGGAAAACTAATTGGTCGAATAATTAAAATTGAGGGATTATAATTGTTTGGGTGTTGCAAATAGAAAATAACATTGTTTGCAGCACCCATATTTTGTTTGTAAGTTGATTCTTTTGACATTTGCTAGTTTTTAATAAAGAAATGTGTTTATGAAATGTGGTATACAATGGAAGTTAGTGTGATTGCAGAATCCTAATACTAGATTTTTACTTAAATTCTAGATAAAGGATAAATTGACTTTGCTTGGTATAAATAGTATGATTGGGAGTGTCGTATTTTCAAGAGAATTGTAGAAGAAAAGGATTTGGAGGATATCTTATGGAGAAGGGGAAAGAACCTGTTTATGCAATTGAATGCAAAGGGATTACCAAAACCTTCGGTAGCGTTGTGGCAAATGATCACATCGACTTAAACGTAAAACAAGGTGAAATCTTAGCACTCTTAGGAGAGAATGGTTCCGGTAAAACAACGTTAATGAATATGCTTTCTGGTATATATCATCAAGACGAAGGTTCTATCTTTGTAAATGGAGAAGAAGCGATAATTAATTCTCCAACGGACGCAGTTAGTTTGGGTATCGGTATGATACACCAGCATTTTAAGTTAGTAGAAGTATTTACTGCTGCCGAGAATATTGTGTTAGGGACGAAAGAAAAATTAGAATCTTCGAAAGTAATGAAGGAAAAAATTAATGCAATATGTAATAAGTTTGGATTAGAAGTTGATTCCGATAAGAAAGTCTATGATATGTCAGTTAGCGAAAAGCAGACAGTAGAAATCTTAAAGGTTTTATATAGAGGCGCTCGAATCCTTATCTTGGACGAGCCAACGGCGGTACTTACTCCACAGGAAACGGAGAAACTTTTTAAAATCCTTCGTAAGATGAAGGAACAAGGAAATTCTGTTATTATTATTACGCATAAACTAAACGAAGTTCTTGATATAAGTGACCGTGTTACCATCTTAAGAAAAGGACAAAGTATCGAAACTGTTGTAACAGCAGAATGTGATGTAAATTCACTTACGGAACTTATGGTTGGTAGAGCAGTTAATCTTGAAATCGAACGACCGGAAGTGGTGAAGAAGGAAGCAATATTAAAATGTGTAGACTTAACGATTGATTCCACTGACGGTACAAGAGGTATCGAAGATGTAAGTTTTGAAATTCGTACTGGTGAAATTCTAGGAATTGCTGGTGTTGCCGGCAGTGGTCAGAAGGAGCTTTGCGAAGGTATTGCTGGTTTATTGAAAGTAAAAAAAGGCGCTATTTTATATAACAAAGAAAATATTGTAGGGAAAACTCCACTGGAAATCATTAGCCTTGGAATTAGTATGAGCTTCGTACCAGAAGATCGTCTTGGTATGGGATTAGTAGCCTCCATGGGCATGACAGATAACATGCTACTTAAGAGTTATAAAAAGGGAAAGGGTCCTTTTGTAAGAAGAAAACCTGCGAAAAAGCTAGCAAGTGAACTTGTGAAGAAGTTATCCATTGTAACACCTGGAATTGAAACGCCGGTTCGTCTGATGTCTGGTGGTAATGTTCAGAAAGTACTGTTAGGACGTGAAATAGAATCTTGTCCGAATGTTTTAATCACGGCATATCCAGTACGTGGACTAGATATTAATTCCTCCTATATGATTTATAATCTATTAAATGAACAGAAGAAAAAGAATGTAGCAGTCATTTTTGCCGGTGAGGACCTAGATGTTTTATTAGAGCTTTGTGACAATATTATGGTTCTTTGCCATGGTAAGATTACAGGAATCGTAAATGCGAAAAAGGCAACCAAGGAAGAGCTAGGTATCTTAATGACTGGTGGAAGTACGAAGGAGGTAGCTAAGGATGAGTAAAAGTATTGGAAAATCTATAAAAAGCGAACCATTCATTCGAACTATAAAACGAGCAGAGTTATCAAAAAATCGTGCGCTTGCCCTAAGACTTGCAGCTCTTTTCCTAGCATTAATTGCAGGAGCGATCTTTATATTATGTATTGGAAATAATCCATTGGCAGTATATGCAACTATGGTAAAAGGTGCATTTCGTTCGAAGTTAGCATTTCAAGGTACGGTAAAGATAATGATTCCTTTAGTAATTACCTCTCTTGGTATTACCTTGGCATTTCGTATGAAGTTCTGGAATATTGGTGCAGAAGGCCAGATTATTATGGGTGCCGTATTCGCATCTTATTTTGCTATTTTTCATGGAAACATGCCACATTGGTTATTAATCACAGTGATGATTATTGCTGGCATGATAGGTGGCGGGTTAACGGGGCTATTACCAGCATATTTCAAAGCAAAATATAATACAAATGAGACATTGTTTACGCTAATGTTAAATTATATCGCATTAAATTTTGTTGTATTTTTAAGAGAAGGACCATGGGCAGATCCTACTTCTCTTGGTTACAAAAAATTTGCTATCTTCCCTGCGAGTGCTCGATTAGATAAAGTGTTCGGTATTCACGCGGGTTGGATTATTGCTATTATTGTACTTATTGTTGTATTCATCTATACGAAATTTACAAAACAATGTTATGAAGTTGATGTTGTCGGAGAAAGTCAAGCGACTGCAAGTTATGCGGGTATGAATGTAAAACGCATTATTCTTCGAACAATGTTTTTAAGTGGTGCAATCTGCGGTTTGGTTGGTATGATTGAGGTTAGTGGTAATGCTGGTACTATGACAGAAGGTGTCACAAGAGGTGTTGGTTTTACTGCTATTATTGTTGCTTGGTTAGCTAACTTAAAACCATTGTCTATTTTTGTAATCGCTTCTTTATTCAGTATCATGGAAAAGGGAAGTAGTGTTGTAGAATCTACGTTTGGCGTTTCAGAGGCGTGTGCAGATGTTCTACAAGGAATTATTCTTTTCTTTGTGATTGGTTGTGAGTTCTTTGTTCGCTATAAATTTGCTGTAAGAAAAAAAGGAGGTAAGGCATAATGGATTTTGATATGATCATCATTTTTATAGCAGCCTCCATAACCTCAGGTACTCCAATTCTTTTTGGTACTTTGGGTGAAATCGTTACTGAGAAGGTTGGCCATTTAAATCTAGGTGTAGAAGGTATGATGGCAATCGGTGCTTTTGCAGGTTTTATGGCGGGATATTCTACGGATAGTTTTGTGATTGCGATTATTGCAGCATTTTTGGCAGGTGCATTGGCTGCACTAATCTATGGTATCTTAACGATTACATTTATGGCAAACCAAAATGTTACAGGTTTAACCTTAACCATCTTTGGTGTAGGACTTGCGAATTTTTGCGGTCACTTCGCTAGACAAAGCTTAGGTGTAGAATCCTTAAAACTTCCAGAAAAAATAACTGCTCAGATGAGAGCAATTCATATTCCTGGTCTTAGTGATATTCCTGTGATTGGACCTTTGCTATTTTCTTATAATCCATTTGTTTACCTTGGAATTATAACAGCGATCCTTCTTGCATTTTATTTTAATCGTACAAAACGCGGACTTAATGTTAGAGCAATTGGTGAGAATCCTGCAGCTGCAGATGCTGCTGGAATAAAGGTAACAAAATGGAAGTATATTAATGTATGTCTTGGCGGTGGTATCTGTGGAATCGGTGGTGCATTTACCATTATGATTATTAATAAAGGTGTTTGGATAAGTGACTGTGTTAACGGTCTTGGATGGATTTCTGTAGCGCTTGTTATTTTTGCTTCCTGGAGTCCAACCAAAGCAATCTTTGGTTCCTTTATCTTTGGTGCCCTTCGCCAATTAAAGTACTATGTTCCTAGTTCTATCGGAATTCCAGGAGCGATCTACGATATGATACCATACATTATTACAACTATTGTTCTAATTATGGCATCAGTAAAGAATTCAAAGAAGAATGCTCAGCCAGCTTCTTGTGGAGTGAATTATTTCCGTGAGGAACGTTAGAGCTGTTGATAATTTATAAAATAGAAACTTGTTATGTTAAAACATAATAAGAGCTAGAGCTTTAAGAAAGTGTTGGTAAGAAGAGATAAGTTTTCTTACTGGCACTTTTTTGAATTGCAAATGTACTTGTTATGATTTTAGAATAAAATTGACAGAAAAGAGAAAATAAGATAAGATGTAAGCGTTTTATGTAGCTTGAGTCTCTCTTATACCTTTCGTATGTTTACGTTATAGTACGTTTGTTGAGAGGACTTATTTATAAGGATAAAAGAATTCATAGGGAGAAATTTATTAATCTATGAATTAGAACAGAATAGAAAGGTTACGAAGGTTAATATGGACATAAAAGTTTTAGCACTTGATTTAGACGGGACACTAACAAATAGTGAAAAAAAGATTACTCCAAATACAAAAGAAACCTTACAAAGAGCGATGGAAGATGGAGTAACAGTGGTACTTGCTTCAGGAAGGCCTTTGGTTGGGATTAAGCCTTTAGCGAAAGAATTGGAGCTTTCAAAATACAGTGGTTATATTCTTGCTTATAATGGTGGACAAATTATTGATTGTCATACAGGAAAAGAAGTGTATCAAAAAGTACTTAATGTAGAGAGAATAGCATCAATCTATGAAGTGGCAAAACAATTTGGTGTGTCGATGCTCACATATGATGGTGAGGATATCATAACGGAAGATGACACAGACCCATATGTTTTACGTGAATGTTTTATCAACAAAGTAAAAGTACGTAAAATAGAGGATATCGTTAGCCATGTTACTTATCCGGTACCAAAATGCCTTGTAGTTGGAGATCACGAAAAACTCCTTCCTGTGAGAGATTATTTAAAAGAAAAATATGGGGATGAACTTAGCATCTATTTCTCTGAACCATTCTTCCTTGAAATTATGCCTTTAGGAGTTGAAAAATCCGCATCCCTTGAACTCCTGTTAAATCGCTTACAGTTAAGCAGAGAAGAATTAATGGCATGCGGAGATGGACTTAATGATATTACAATGCTACAATATGCTGGTCTAGGTGTAGCTATGGGGAATGCATGCAAAGAAGCAAAAGAAGTATCGAATTATGTTACTGCAACGAATGACGAGGATGGAGTAGCAAAAGCAGTGAATCGCTTTATCCTAAGTGGAGAGCAGATGGTTGGTTAAATTTGTGTAGTTGGGTCTGTATAAAACAAGGGGTGGAACTCAAATAGTTCCACCCCTTGTTTTATTGGAGTCCTTTGTATGTGTATTCATCCTGTTTTTGTAGAGGTGATATGGGAAGCATTTGCAATTAAAAGTCCGTGGATTTTCCCCAAATTATTTTAGGGTGAAGATAAGTAACCTCATAAGGAGAATCGGTAACATCCATTCTGTATAATAATTGCGTTGCCAGACGCTTACCTAATTCCTTTGTTTGAACTTGAACTGTGGTTAAGTTACCTGCTATACCGGGATATTCAGTATTATTATCATAGCCGGATACCGCTATATCTTCGGGAACACGATAGCTGTGTTCTTTGAGATATTTAAGTAAAAAATGTGCAACGTAATCGCTTGCACAGACAAAAGCCTGGGGCATATGAGGGAGACTGGATAAAAATTCGTTTATTTCTTCCTGATAAGTATAGATGCCAATATTTTTCGTCAAACAGTATTCCTTTTTTATACCTATTTGGTTTTTTACCATGGCTGCTACATAACCTTCGTACCGATTCTGATTTGTTTTGGCATATTGAATATCTCCGATAAAACCGATTTCGGTTCTTCCTTTTTGGATAATAAAATCTGTTATTTCCTCAACAGTGGATTTACCCTCTAATAAGAATAAGTCACCTGTTATGGAATCTATAGTGAGAGAAGTGACCATATCTAAAAATACTTTGGGAATTGACAAATTGTTCAACATGGTAAATAAATGGTAATCATAAACGTTTAAAATAATCATCCCATGGATTGTTCCGTTCGTTAATACAGCTGGCAAAACATAGTCTGCTGTAAATTTGGAAGGCAGGTAGGTGTACATTAGGTTTATGTTTGATTCGTCTAATTTCTTTGCAATCTGATGAATAATATTCATCCAAAATACAGAGGATTCTGGGCGTGAAACAACCACAGAAACTGTTATTTGTCGGTGATGTGATGAAAAAGAATATGATTCATCTTCTTTTTCGTCCATTATTGGGTGACCAGCTTTGAAATATCCCATTTCTTTTGCTTTATTCAAAATCAGATCTCGCAAATTGTCAGAAACGCCGGAAATATTATTAATAACTTTCCAGACTGTGACCCGTGATACATTAAGTGAATCTGCAAGTTCTTGCATTGTTACTTTTTTCATATACAGACCTCGTTTGCAATATTATTTTTTTACTTTATGGATATATCTTAACATTTAGTTTAACAATTGTAAATAAACTTACATGTTAAAAATGATAAATAAAATATTAAACATATTTAACACAATATAATAATTAAGAATATTGATGGATATTGTATAATAATTAGATAAACTAATGATTTATGAAGAATAAGCAAAAAAGTGATTGTTAATTATGTAAAAAAACAACAGGAAAAAATTAGAATTACATTGCACTTTATTTTAATTTATGTTAAATTAGATATAGAAAAATGATAAAGAAAATTTTAACTCTGAGGAAATTAAAATTGACAAAAGTAAAGAATGTAAGCATAACAAAAGACTTTGGACTCTATTTTATTTCAAAATGATTTGCTTGATGCCAATATTTCGTAACGACTTGTTTTTGAGTATATGAAAGGACTGGATATAAGAATGAAAAAGACAAATAAGGTTAGTGGTAAAAGAAAATATAAGAAAAAGCGATGGTCAAGAGATGATACGGAATTAAGTTTATTAGCGTTGCCTACTACAATTTGGTATTTGCTTTTTTGCTTTCTACCAATGTTTGGATTAATTCTTGCGTTCAAAAATTATAGAATTATGCCAGGGAGGAGTTTTGTATATAACTTAATTCACAGCGATTGGGTAGGACTTAAGAATTTTGATTTTTTGATTAAGTCTAATGCACTGTTTGTTTTATTAAGAAATACAATAGGTTATAACCTGATTTTTATAACATTAGGAATTATTATTCCTGTCACTTTAGCAATTATGGTTAGCTTGATTCATGGAAAAAAGAAGTCAAAAGTATATCAGACTATGATGTTTTTTCCGTATTTTATGTCATGGGTTGTAGTTAGTTATTTTGTCTATGCATTTTTAAGCATGGATAAAGGCATGATTAACAGTATTCGACAATCCTTTGGTAGAGAATCAATCCAATGGTACATGGAAGCAAAATACTGGCCTTTTATCCTGACAATTACGCAGTTATGGAAAACTCTTGGGTATAGTATGGTTGTGTATCTGGCAAGTATCACAGGAATTGATGGAACATATTATGAGGCAGCTACAATAGATGGAGCAACAAAGTGGCAACAGGTTAAGTACATAACACTACCGTGTCTTAAGACAATAGTAATTATGATGTTTATTTTAAATGTAGGTAGGATCTTTTATTCGGATTTTGGACTGTTTTATCAGGTCACAAGAGGTGTGCCGGGATCATTATACGATGTTGCATCTACTTTGGATACATATATTTATAAGGCACTTTTATCTTCTTCCCCGATCGGAATGACTATGGCGGCCACTTTCTTTCAGTCTGTTGCATGTTGTATCACAATTCTTTTGACTAAC
>DPVV01000360.1 GCA_003526525.1 Lachnoclostridium phytofermentans
AATTGCATAGTAATCGAGAGGTTTTCCTTTCTCATCAAACGTATCGTTACTGTTTCTAGTTTTCGTTCCATGATTTTTTAAGCCAAGACCCTCTAACTCGGTAAGGATAGATTCTGCAAGCAACTTAGATACATTCGTTACATTATCACGATTTGATATAAATACCATAGAGCCATTTTGATTGTGATCCTCAGCAGCATTAAAATGAAGACTTACAAAGGCATCTGCATTTGCATCTTTTGCGATTTGTGCTCTAAGCTCTAAATCTTCCTTCACATCGTTGGACATAATGACATCGTCAGTACGGGTGAGCACGATTTGTACACCGTTATAATTTTCTTCTAAGTATTCCTTCACATAGTTTGCAACAATTAGTGTTAAATCCTTCTCATTTCTTCCGTCATAAGATGCTCCTCCGAAAACACCACCATGTCCTGGATCTAAAACTAAAATAATATCTTCCGCTAAGTCACCTTCAGGTAACTTCCCTGGGTCAGTTCCGTCCTCACCCTTTTGGTTATTGCTACCCTCATTTCCATTTTCGTTACTTTGATTTTCATTCGAATTTTCTTTCTCTGAACCCCCAGGAAACTTCGAACAACCTACTAGCATAACAAATACCATGCTTATTGCCAACATCTTTAGTATTTTTTTCATGCTTTCCCTCCAACTCTATCAAAAGACTGGCAGCGCCTTCTATATAAATAACCATTCGGGCTACTCTTTTGATTCTATTATTTCATTCCATAACGTTGAATAGAATATCATATTTTACTTACACCCGCAAGGAAGAACTATCAAAATAAATCTTAAGATTTCTTAAAGATTCTCCTTTTTAAGGGCATCTATAGTATTCTCCTTTTTTACCTTTTGCATCGCATAAAACATCGTTAAGAATACTACCGAAAATACACTGAAAATTGATATTACAATACTAGACATCGGTAGATAAAATGCAATATTTAATCCCCTTTGAATACTGCGATAGATTAAGTACGTAACAAAGATTGCAACAGGAATACCAAAAAAAATCGCTTTAAATCCGTAAAGGAGACATTCGTAATTCATCATCTTATAAAAACCTCTTTTTGACATACCTACCGATTTTAGCATTGCGAATTCTCGTCTACGTAAGTTTGTATTTGTCGATATTGTATTAAAAACATTCGCTATCGAGATAAAAGAAATCAAGACAATAAAACCATAGGAGAATACTTGCACCATTGAAACAACAGAACGATTGTTTTCTATTTCTGCAGCAATATCAATTAGATAATCACTATTATAACCCAATTCCTCTAAAGTTTTTAGCATGGTATCATATGCTTTTTGGTGATTTGTTGTTTTGAAGTAAAAATCACCATACTTATCCTCTAGTTTCTCTCCAATTACGTTTTCAAAAGCGCTTTCTGGATATAGTAATACAATACTTTCTCCAATGGAAACTCCAAGGGGAATTTGATTCGTTTTATCACCAATGAATAAAGTTTTACTCTGATATGCTTCCTCATCTGTTAAACGGAGTACTTCTAGAGATGTATCTTCTAGTGGTTTGTAGATATAGTAATGTTCACCTTCTTCGAAGTATTCCGTATAAGAAAACTCATATCCATTTATTGTTTTCAACTCTTTTATTTCAACTTGATTTTCTCCATCTTTTAACATATCAAAGGTATAATATTTCTGATCTGTCTGGTTATAGGTACGTTTATAATCAATTGCTAACGCTAATGGATTGTTAACGTTCATATAGCGTTCTACATCAAACTGGTTGTTTGTTAAAAAATCTCTGTATTCATTATCTGAAAGGAATACTAGATCTATTCTTTCCTCAACGTTTTCGCGGTCTGTGTTAATCATTTCTTCATTATTACCTAATTTATAGCTGTAGTATTTTTTGCTTAAATTTTCTGAAGCAATTTCACCAATGTAATGACCTGTAATATGAAAGCTTGAATCAATCACTTCTGGTATATTTGATAGTGCATTAAAAATCTCATTCTTAGATTTTGTAGCGCTCTCACTGGTGTTATAGTATTGTATATCATAATTTTCACTAATATAAACGTCACCGACTCCCTTTTGCAGATAACTGCAAAAACTACTAGCAGATACAAAGATCACAATACTGACAAATAACGATATTATAGTAGCACGGTATCTTCTTTTATTTCGTTTAAAGTATTTTCTAGCAATCATACCTTCCAAACCAAAGAGGCGGTAAGTAAGTTTTGAAGTTTTTACTTTGTTAGCGCTAATCTTAATATAATTCGTTTGTCGAATACTTTCTATTGCAGATACTTTCATAGCCCTTTTTACAGGAATGTATGCGGATATTAAGACTGTAATAACTCCTACAACTAAAGCAATAAGAATGGTAACTGGGGAGAATGATAAGGTTAATGGTATATCAGTTTTATTGAACAATGAATTGAAAGAAGCAATCATAATATTCTTAGTTAATTTTAATGTGATATCTATTCCAAGTAAACCACATACAATACCAAGCGGTACTCCAATAAGACTTAAAGTAAATGCTTCAAATAATACGCTTTTCTTTAGCTGACGTTTGGTAGCTCCAATCGATTTCATTAATCCAAACTGTTTTGTACGTTCACTGATTGAGATAGAAAAGGCATTATAAATCAATGCAATCGATGCAAGCATGATAATGATAATAAGGATTGTTCCCAGACTATACAAAACTGCATTATAGCTATTTTCATTCGATGAACCTGTGAGTCTTAACAGATCATAATTAAAACTTGTATTATTATCCGGAAAATTTGCAGAAGTAAAATCATAAATATGTTCCGCTGCATTCAATTTAAGATAAATTGTTGCATAATCCGTTACGTTATCTGAAATTGTAAGTGCAGTGTAACCAGGCGCCGAATAAAATTCAAACGAAGGATTCTCATAAAAACCTACCACTGTATAGGTCTTTTCATCCGTAATCTTTAATTCTTCTCCTCCGTTTTCTTCTGCTACAAGGGAATCTCTTTGATTTAGAATTTTCCCATCTTGATATCTTGTACCGAGTTTCAGTGTAATAGTGTCACCAAGCTCATATTCTATTCCACCAACTCTGATAAGATGAAGGGGAAGAATAATTTCTGTATTATTCTTTGGCAGACTACCTTTTTTTACATTGACAGGTAACATGGTAAGGAAATTTTCATCCATACCTTGAATATATAAGTAAGGTTTTGTCTCATTTGTTACTTTATCAAGGGGTGAATACCCAATTTCATCTATAATGCTGATTTGATCTATTTCTGAATTTTGTTTTATATTTTCTATTTGTTCTTTCGAAGTACTGTATACCGCACCATGCCAATCCCCATTATTCGCAATAGTGGTTTGAATTAGGTAGCTCTGAACGCTAGTTATTAAGGAGGCTACCGCAGTAATCATGGCAGCTGAAAGTATAATACCAATGATTGTTACAA
>DPVV01000463.1:0-489 GCA_003526525.1 Lachnoclostridium phytofermentans
ACCGTATGAGCATAGTAAACGATAGAATCATCATCATTTGCACTAATAAAATAAGCATCATTTTCCATAAATGTGATACAAGCATTTAGTCCACTTCGAACCTCCGCTGGACTTGGCCCAGCTATAATGCCTATTACCTCACCTGCAAGTTTTGTATTCGCATTTGCAGCACCACCATAGAAAGATCTGGCATAAACAACTTCAACATCTGCTGCTTTTGTTGCCTCATCTAAACCTGTATAGGTTACATCATCACTATCTGCTGTTATAATTCCAAGACTCTTATGACGCTCTCCAAGAGAAAGTTTTTCTGCCAAATCCGGACTCACATTGGAAATAATCCGGACCGCTAAAATATTAGGGTGTAATTTATCATTCTTCATATGAAACCTCCATTCTGCCTCAATCCCGCGAATTTGAGCGGCAGCACAAATTCGTGTGTGAAAAATCTTTATATTTCACACTATTTCGATTCTAGCGCTTTAGCGC
>DPVV01000463.1:660-8416 GCA_003526525.1 Lachnoclostridium phytofermentans
GATTCTAGCGCTTTAGCGCCTTATAATAACGATAAGCTTGATCAAAACTACATTTCATCAACCTTTTAATTCAATACCGGATGCCTTTTTATCTAACATCTTCTTAATTAGCTCTGCGGCATGAGCACCTGCCTCAACTGGTGTTGTACCACCACGGTGTATATTAGAAATTACGGTTCTTTTCGATTCTGGAACTCCATGTTTTGGCTTGTAGCAAATATAAGCAGACATTGATTCTGCTGTTACTAATCCAGGACGCTCTCCAACTAACATACAAATAACATCTGCGTCCGTCGCTTGACCGATGTCATCCATCGCTCCTACTCTTGCGTATTTAATAAAGAGAATCGGAGGTACATTAATCTGAAACATACTTAGACCTTGTTTTATTGCCGGAATCATATCTTCAACGTTTGCTTCGATTGCAGAGGAGGATAAACCGTCGCCAACTATAATCAGAACTTTTGGACTTTGTCCGCATGTTTTCTTGATTACCTCTAGCTCTTCTTTACCAAATCTACGTCCAAGATCCGGTCTTGTTAAATACTCGTCTTTATCTTTACAAAGTGTTTTTACAAATACGAAATTATTTTTCTTTATAAATTCCTCTGAGACATCAGAAAATACCGCATCTTGTGCTGCTGCATGGTCTGCTCTCACACGAAGCATCGTCATAGTTTTATATCTTGCTCCAGCTCTGCCAACACCAAGTCTTGCAGGGGTTTTACTCTTCATATGAAGATATTCCTCTTTATTTTTTGCATGATCTACTAAAAACCAAGACTTTAAATCTATTTTTGTTATATCAGGTAAGCATTCTGATGAAATTGCGGTTGCAGTTCCTTGGCCCACCGAACTTGTGGAAGGTGTACTTTTCGCATTCGTACTACCACCGCCAACCATCTGTTCCACCATTTGCTCCACCATTTTTCTTAAACTTTGTTCATCCATAAACCCAAGCTCCTTTCATAATCTGGAGATTTTGTGTAAAGCACAAATCTCCTTAGTGTGAGACTTAAATTTCCCAGCGGCGTACTCTGTCACCTTAGAATTTCTCCTCACACTTGAAAACACGTCTATAGTAGTCTGGATATTTGTGCCAAGGACGACGCAGGCACAAATAATTGTGTGATTCCCTTAACTAGAATAAGACGGAAGCATCACCGGCTAATTTTGTCAGCTTGCCCTTTTCATCAATAAAGCCCATACGAATCATCCATTCCCAGAATGGTTTGATGGCTGTTAAGCCAAACATTTCACGAAGTGCAGCAGTTTCATGAAAACCAGTAGTCTGATAGTTAAGCATAACATCATCGCCATGAGGTATACCCATAAAATAATTACAGCCAGCAGTTGTTAACAATACCGAAAGATCTTCAATCGTATTCTGATCTGCTTTCATATGATTCGTATAACAAGCATCACATCCCATTGGAATACCAGTTAATTTACCCATGAAATGATCTTCAAGACCAGCACGGTTTACCTGACGTCCATCATAGAGATATTCTGGACCAATAAAACCAACTACAGTATTTACAACAAACGGTTGGAAGCGTTTTGCAAATCCATAGCAACGTGCTTCCATAGTCACTTGGTCAACACCATGGTGTGCTTCTGAGGATAATTCAGATCCCTGACCAGTTTCAAAATACATTACGTTTGGACCTTCTGCGGTACCTTCTGATAAAGCTAACTGTCTTGCTTCTTCTAAGATAGCAGCAGTAAAACCGAAGGCTTCATTTCCTTTTTCAGATCCTGCGATAGATTGGAAGATTAAATCCGATGGTGCACCTTTTCTAATAGCATCCATCTGTGTAGTAACATGGGCAAGAACACAAGTTTGAGTTGGAATCTTAAATTTTTGTTTGATATCTTCAAACCTCTTTAATATTCGAACTACACTTTCTGTGGAGTCATCTACTGGATTTAATCCGAGAAGTGCATCTCCCGCACCATAAGTTAAACCTTCTAATAATGATGCCATGATTCCATCAGGATCATCGGTCGGATGGTTTGGTTGAAGACGACAGCTTAACGTACCAGGTTCTCCAATCGTAGTATTACAATGTGCTGTTACACGTATTTTTCTTGCACCGTATACTAAGTCCATATTTGACATTAACTTTGCAACTGCAGCTACCATCTCAGAAGTAAGACCTCTACTTATTCTTCGTATGTCTGCACCGGTTGTATTTTCATCTAATATCCATTCACGGAACTCAGCCACTGTCCAGTTCTTGATTTCATTGTAGATTTTTTCATTCACATCATCCTGAATGATTCTAGTTACCTCGTCAATTTCATAAGGAACCGCAGGATTATTACGAAGTTGCTCTAACGTTATGTTCGAGAGTACAACCTTCGCCGCCACACGTTGCTCTGCAGACTCTGCAGCAATTCCAGCAAGAGAATCTCCCGATTTTTCCTCATTTGCCTTTGCCATGACATCCATAAGTGATTTAAACTCATAGGTATGTCCAAACAATTGTGCTTTTAAAATCATAGTCCACTCCTATCTGCGTATAAACTTGTTTTAACACGCGTATCATATCGTATTTTATAAAGCTGATATCAAAGCGCTATCGCGCTAATGAAGTCTATGCCAAGGACAAAGGCATTTAACTTCTAGTTGAAATGTTTATGTTTCAACTTACCTGCATTTAGGATTACCAAAATGCTTCTTTCTATTTATTAAATACCAAAGTTTTTACAACGACCGGTAGTACGGTACCTTCTGCAACCGGTTTTCCGATATCAACATAGTCTCCATTTTCTACATGAATACTATCTAGGCAGATAATATCTTTTTTATATTCAAGCATTCGATACATTGTCTGCCCCAGAACTTTAGCCATATCACTTTCCACTAAGATGATATAGGGAAGCTCATGTTCCATTAATTCTGTCATTCCACCAATCAAACCTTTTGCATATTCAGTAACTTGTATAAAGCTAGGGGTTGTGCTTCCCTCAAATGCTATCGCAACTTTTTGGAGATTGCCTTCTAACTTAAACCAATTCAGTTTCGTTATAATAGCCTGTTCCATACTCTTAGCAGACTCTTCCTCTTCTTTTGATAATTTTAAAATAGGAAGGTTTTTGATAGGGAACATATCTGTGGTATACGTTATCGTACTACCGCTTATCTCCATCGTATGAGTTCCTGCACCAACTACGGTTGCTCGAATTGTTTCTACACTTTTTAGTACAGTAAGCTCTTTACATAAAGGTGATTCTTTAATGGCTTGTCCTAGTAAGATTCCTATATCACCATAAGCAAAATCATCCACTACTTCTTCTGTTCGATAAATGTAATCTGCTACTCCACCTGAAAATGTTATACTAGTAATTGGACAACCTTTCTTTATCGTTTCGTGACAGGTGAACGTAGTTTCCTGTTCTCCCTCTTTGTGTGTAATAAATAATGAAAAATCATCGTTCATCGGCCTTAATCCAACACTCTGCATTAAGGCATAAACCATTGCTTCTAAGATTGGCTGCAAATTTTCTTTTGTTGCTATTGTTCCTATGGAAAGAGAGATATTCTTTCTCTTAATTAACTCTTTCATCTTCTCTGACAGATAAGTGATCTCCCTCGAGTTTTTATCAATCTTAATCAGACGTCCGCCCACATCAAGACAACCGGTATCTTTTACTTCCCCATGTTCAAACAAGGCAAGATTACTTGTTCCTCCGCCTATATCAATATTTACGACACCGGTATGAAGTTCTTTGGAATATACATGTGCACCTGCACCCTTTCCAGAGATAATACTCTCCAAATCGGGTCCAGCAGTTGCTACAACAAAGTCACCAGCAAAACCACTTAAGGTTGTTAATACTTCCTTTGCATTTTCCTTTCTGGCTGTCTCTCCAGTAATAATAACTGCTCCTGTATTGATCTGAGCTTTGTTAATACCAGCTTTTTTATATTCTCCTTCAATAATATCCTTCACTTTTGTTCCGTCGATTTCCGTTGGAGAACGCAGCGGCGTGAAATAAATTTCACTACGATAAATAATTTCTTTGTCTACAATCACCACTTTGGGAACAGAGAAGTTGGAGGCAATATTTTCAATCATTAATTTCGAAAAAACCAGTTGTGTTGTACTGGTTCCAATATCGATTCCTACACTTAACAATTCTTCTCTCATGCTTTCCCTCATTTCTGCGCTGTTTTTTCGCATCCCAAATTTGTATGCGCAGCGCATATACAAACTGCCGAGTGAAAGATTTATCTTTCACTCTCATCTTCTTACATTAATTTAATATTCTTTGAGTCTAACTATCAATTCGTTCATGGATATAATGGAACAATTCTTCAATACCAATCTCTTCCACGGTATCGATGCGAAAGATTTTTTGTGCACCAGACTGTTTTAGCTCCATTTCCACTCTCTTAATATCCTCTTCAGAATCTGCTAAGGTAACTTTGGTCACTATCCCTATGATTTCTTTCGCAAAGGTACCCGCAAAAGCAGGAGGTATATAGTTATCCCTTACCGTCGGATCTCCTAAGATTGCAATTAGTTTTGCATCCACCGCCGTCATAATTAGAGCGCGGTAAAAATTTCGATTCTCCATATATTCACCGGGAGTATCAATTGCATTATCATAAAGCTCCACTGATTGTGTTTTTTTATATTTTAATTCCAGAGCATCTAACTTCTGACAAAGTGTTGTCTTTCCACTTCCAGTCCTACCCATAAATATAATTTTCCCTCTACCCATCTTAACCTCTGTTCCTGCGTACGTTATTTGCGCATATGAAATTTGTGTCGAGGATTACGCAAGCACAAAATTTCGGGTTGTAAAAATTTGATCAATCTAACATCAATTCCTGTGCACATACTGTGTACATGAAGTAAATATCAACCTTACCTGGCTTTGTTCATATATTACGTCCTTGTAATTGCGGCAGGAGTAAATAAAAGTTGTCCAGATAGTACAGATACTACATCTCGAATCGCTGATTCAACAGAACTAACATCTCCAGTTATTACTAATGCACCACTGAAACGGTCTATAAAACCAAGTCTTACATCAGATGCTTTGGTAGCAATATCCGCAGCAACGATAGCTCCCTCACTGGGTGTGATTGTCATAATCCCAATTGCATTGATTTCGTCAGATATTAAGCCTAGTTTTTGATAAATATCTCCAGTTGGATTTGCAATAATATGGGCAAGCGTAATCTGTTTACCAGGCACGAACTCCTGAACGATTCTTTGCTTTTCATCAATTTGTATCATAAATCCTCACCACCATTTCTTGCCTTATGAAATTTTATGAATGATTTCAGAAATATCTGAAATGCTAGCCACACGTGGATTGGTTATAATACAAGCATCTTTCAGTGCACCTTCGGCAATCGCTTTCTTTTCTTTTAAAATGACCTCGGTACTTATGTCGCATTCCTGTAGTTTGGTTGGCATCTTCATTCGCTGCATCATTTTTGTGATCTCACTAATTAAATTTTTAACACTTAACCTTACTGTGCTACCAGATACACCAATCAGTTTTGCTATCTTTGCGTATTTTATTGCTGCTTCCGAATAATCCTTTGGTGTAAAACCAGTTATGTTACTGTTATATTCAATAACATGCGGAAGTAAAATAGCATTCGTTCTTCCATGAGGTACATGAAGTTTTCCACCAATGTTGTGCGCAATTGCATGATTTAAACCAAGGGAAGCAAGGTTAAATGAGATTCCAGCAATGCACGATGCATTATGCATTCTTTCCTTTGCTTCAATATCCTCCGAATTTTCATAAGATCTTAAGAGATATTGAAATACTAAAGAAATTGCCTTCTCCGCAAATGCATCGGAGAAATCAGTTGCTTTTGTAGAAACATAAGCTTCTAATGCATGGGTTAAAACATCCATTCCTGTATCTGCTACAATTGCAGGAGGTACTGATTTCACAAGAATTGGTTCTAATATCGCTATATCCGGAATCAAGGCATCGGATACCAATGGATACTTAACCCCTTTTTCCGTATCTGTAATAACAGCAAAGGAGGTTACTTCCGAACCGGTTCCACTTGTTGTTGGGATTGCGATAAATTGCATTTTCTCTAACTTCCCTATTTCCCTAGAAAAATGCATGATTGCTTTAGCTGCATCAATCGAGGAACCGCCACCCAGCGCAACAACAGCATCAGGTTTAAAAGCTGTGACTTCCCCTACACCTTTCACCACTAATTCCATTGGTGGATCAGGCACAATATCGCTAAAAACTTTAAAAGACCCCTCCGCTAAATATTTGGTGATGGAATCAATCATTCCGGATTTCACCATAAACGGGTCGGTTACGATAAAAATTTTCTTTTGTCCCAGGGATTGCAAATATTGCAAAGCTTCCTGTCCAAATATGACTTTCGTTTTCAATTCGAATGTGTTCATTTGTCATCACCTTTTTTAAGTTCCACAGTTACCCAAATATAGTATGTATTTTTAGCATAACTATACTTCCTATAATAAAGTCTTTTATAAAAGTAACTCAAATGTTTGGATAATTATAAAAAAAACAAGAAAAAGTACGCATCACGAACTATTCCTTGTCATGAATTACAAAAAAAGCAAAAAAGATACAACAATCTGATTAGAATTTTGTATTTTTTTGCTTTTTCAAAACAACATTATTCAATTGTAACTTTTCCCTGCGCAGATACTTTTTCTATCTTAGCTTTTACATACTCTGGATCACCAAGATATTCTTTACTAAGAAAATTTCCTTCCTTATCAAGTTCATAAGCCAAAGGTATCCCAGTTGGAATATTAACATTTAATATCTCTTCTGGAGACATATCTTCAATATATTTCACAAGTGCCCGCAATGAATTACCATGCGCAGCTATTAACACTCTCTTTCCTGCCATCATATCTTTTAAAATGACTTCGTTATAATAAGGAACTACTCTTGCGATCGTATCTTTTAGGCTTTCACCTAACGGAAGTATCTCACATTTTTCTTGTCTATATTGCTCTAGGAATCTTGGATTTCGATCGTCTTCTTCTTTAAGTAGAGGGGGTGCAATATCATAACTACGTCTCCAGATTTTAACCTGTTCCTCTCCATATCTATCTGCTGTGTCTGATTTATTTAATCCCTGTAACATACCATAATGCCTCTCATTAAGTTTCCAGCTTTTCACCACAGGTAGCCAGGCTCTGTCCATCTCATCTAATGCTCGGTTTAAGGTATGGATCGCACGTTTTAAGTAAGAAGTATAGCAGACATCAAAATCATACCCCTTTTGTTTCAGCGTGATGCCTGCCGAAGACGCTTCTGCTTTCCCCGTCTCAGACAAATCGACATCCATCCAACCAGTAAATAAATTTTCCTTATTCCATTCACTTTCGCCATGTCTTAATAAGACTAATTTCATGCTATCAACCTCCTAAATAGTCAAAGCGAATTTGCTAATTTAAATCAAAGCGGATATTTGCAATCTGCTTACGCTACTTGCTCATAACCTCATTGCCATATACGATATCTTTCTCTCGCTCTTTTATTTTAGTATACTTTATTTTATTATATCGCTATTTTATTTACTTTGATTCTGTTTTTAAGGTTTCCTTATACAAAATTAATTACTTTACCATTGATCGACCATTTTTCATCGCAATATTGCTATTTGATACTGTATATGATACGATATTTATAAGATATTAAACAAACTAATCTATCATAATGTAGCTACCCTTGTACTCTGCTATCTCATAGTAACAAGAAAAAGTACGCTTCG
>DPVV01000009.1 GCA_003526525.1 Lachnoclostridium phytofermentans
AATCAACTTCAAAAAATAGATTTGTGATAAATGTATAAAACTATTGTAAGTTTATTGAAAATTAGGTAAAATATATAGGAGGGAATAGGTTATATCCCATACAGCAAATGTGATCTGATATAAATCAATTCTTATATTGGAAGGCAGTTTGACTATAAAGTAATGGAGGACAACAGACATGGAGACTTACAAGTATGAGAAGATTCGTAATGTTGTATTGTTAGGACACGGTGGTAGTGGTAAAACAACCTTAGTGGAAGCTATCGCTTATACAACAGGAATTACGAACCGACAAGGCAAGGTCGAAGAAGGTAATACAATCAGTGACTATGACAAGGAAGAAAATAAACGACTTTTTTCCATTAGTACTACAGTTGTACCGATAATCTGGGAAGACACGAAGATTAATATACTAGACACGCCAGGTTATTTTGATTTTGTAGGTGAAGTGGAAGAAGCATTACTAGCATGCGATGCGGCAATAATTGTTGTTTCAGCAAAGTCAGGCGTTGAAATCGGTACAATGAAAGCTTGGGATTATTGTGAAAAATATAAACTTCCAAGAATGTTCTTTGTAACAGATATGGATGATGATAATGCAAGTTTTAGAGCAGTAGTAGAACGATTAGAAGAACTGTATGGAAAGAAAATAGCACCATTCCACTCACCAATACGTGAGAATGAAAAATTTGTTGGTTTTGTTAATGTTGTAAAGATGGCAGGTCGTAGATTTACAAAGTTAAGTGATTATGTAGAATGCGAAATTCCACAATACTCTATGGAATATGTAACTAAATACCGTGAATCATTGTTAGACGCGGTGGCAGAATCCAGTGAAGAGTTAATGGAAAAATATTTTGAAGGAGAAGAATTTACTCCTCAAGAGATATCTACTGCTCTTCGTAGTAGTGTGATTGACTGTAGTATTGTACCAGTACTTATGGGTTCTGGTTTATATGCTAGGGGCACCAGAATGATACTTGAAGCAATTGAAAAGTATTTTCCTTCGCCAAATAAGGGAGTACTTACTGGTGAAAATACGAAAACGGAGGAAAACTTTGCAGCGGATTACGATGCAAACAAACCAATGACTGCCTATGTTTTTAAAACCATTGCAGACCCATTTATTGGTAAATTCTCATTGATTAAAATATGTTCGGGGGTACTAAAGTCAGATTCAGTAATCTATAATGCTGATAAAGATACTGAAGAAAAATTATCAAGACTTTATGTATTGCGCGGAAAAGAACAAATTGAAGTTAAGGAGCTGTATGCAGGAGATATTGGTGCCATTGGAAAGTTATCCAATACAGTAACCGGTGATACACTATCAACGAAAGCAACTCCTATTGCTTATGCACGTCCGAAATTATCAGTACCATATGCTTATCAAAGGTTCAGAACGAAGAACAAAGGAGATGACGATAAGGTTTCCCAAGCACTGCAAAAGTTAATGGAAGAAGATTTGACCTTACGTGTTGTTAATGACAAAGAAAATCGCCAGACTCTATTATATGGTATTGGAGAGCAGCAATTAGAAATAGTAGTAAGTAAAATGTTACAACGCTACAAAGTAGATATAGAAATTATGAAACCAAGAGTACCTTATCGTGAGACGATTCGTAAAAAGGTACGTGTACAGGGTAAATATAAAAAACAATCCGGTGGTCATGGACAATATGGAGATGTTCATATTGAATTCGAACCATCTGGTGATATGGAACTTCCTTATGTGTTTGAAGAAAAAGTATTTGGTGGAGTTGTTCCTAAGAACTTCTTCCCAGCGGTAGAAAAAGGTATTGCAGAAAGTGTATTAAAGGGGCCTTTGGCAGGATATCCTGTTGTTGGTTTAAAGGCTACTTTAGTAGATGGTTCCTATCATCCTGTTGATTCTTCAGAAATGGCATTTAAGATGGCAACGATTCAAGCCTTTAAGCAAGGAGTTATGGATGCAACACCAATCCTGCTCGAGCCTATTGTTACTTTAAAGGTTTTAGTACCAGATAAATTTACTGGAGATATTATGGGTGACTTAAACCGTAGACGAGGCAGAGTATTAGGTATGAACCCTCTTCATAACGGAAAACAGGAAATCGTAGCTGATATACCACTTTCTGAGACCTTTGGTTATGCTACGGATTTACGTTCCATGACTGGTGGTATTGGCGAATACTCATACGAATTTGCAAGATACGAACAAGCTCCTAGCGATGTCCAACAGAAAGTTATTGAAGAATCTGAAAAATATGCAAATTCGGAAGAGGTTGGTTAATGTTATTAGTGAAAGTAAGAAGAATATCATATTAATTCTTGTGGATGAAGAAATAAGATTTGAAAAGATATCGTAGAAGTTCGCTATAACAAGTAATCTAAACTGAAGGAATTTATGTAAAGATTTATAAAACGTAACAAAGGAAACATACCGGAGTAGAAGCATAACAATTGTTGTGCTTACCTAGGTATGTTTCTTTGTTTCTGTATATTTCATATAATACAATCATGGGCAAGAACCACAAGCAATTGAAAATGCAATCTGTGTTCTTCTCAGGCAACTATCTATGCGTCCAACAATACCTGATAAATGTTTAGATTGAAGTATTTTTCATTATAAGATAAAATTATGTAACATGGTGTATTAGGTGAATTATTTGTATTACAAGTAATTCATATTTGTTTGCAACAATGAACAAACAATTTTACAGTAACGCAGTAGCAAACAAAAATTCGGAGGAGAATACAATGAGTAATTTTATACATATTTATTTTGAAACTCAGAATCTTTTAGTGCGTCAATATATCATCAACGATATAGACGGATTATATCAAGTTGTGTCAAATCCCCAAGTTCATCAATATACAAAAGACAAAAACCATCCTTGGGATAAACTTAAGACAGAACAATACATTCAATTCTTTATAGATAAAAATTTTGTTACCTTAGATTGTTTTCATGGTGCTATAATTGAAAAAGTGAGTAACAGGATAATTGGATTAACTGGACTAAATCCATATAAGGAAAACGAACCTGAGATTGAATGGAAACTCGGTGTTAGCCATTGGAATAAAGGATACGCAACTGAAATCGGAAAAGAACTAATAAAGAAGGCATTCAAGACAACAAACATTACCGGTATTTATGGAATGGCTGAACCAGAAAATACAGCATCCATAAGAGTACTTCAAAAAATAGGTATGAAATATTTGGGCATAAATGAATTTAGAGACCAAAAAGATGCATTTTATTATATTGGAAGATAAAGACTTTTAAAAGTGAGCTAAATATATATATCAATTGAGCAGAGTTAATTATACTCTGCAGAAAAATATAATAAATTTCAACTATAAGTGTGATAGAGCCTTAATTTAAAATGTAAGAAAATATTCATCTTTACACAAACACCCCGTATGATATAATAAGTTTGATTATAGGCAGGATGAAAAGTGAAGAAACCCGTTATTGGTATCTTACCGCAGTATGAAGTAGAAACAAAAAGGATAAAGATAGAGGAGTTCTATGTAAAAGCAATTCAAAA
>DPVV01000017.1:0-744 GCA_003526525.1 Lachnoclostridium phytofermentans
ACTAAAGTTCAACTTATATAGTAGGTTGAAGAAATTCACTTCAACCCAGAAGGTTTTTATTTCATATAGCTTGGAGGCAAATTATGAGTAAAATTTCTTTCTTTTCAACTACAGATGCAGGAAGCACTGTAATTTCCAATAAATTTTTAGATGAATACATGCCACGTGCCAATGGTACTTTCGTGAAGATATACCTTTATCTGCTTCGTTGTTTTCAGGATCCTTCCTTAGAGACTTCTCTTTCTTACTTAGCTGAAAAATTAGATGAGACCGAAAAAGATATCGAACGTGCAATTCGTTATTGGGAAAAGGAACAATTGCTCATTATAACCAGAGCAACGAATCGTCAAATAACTGCTATAACATTTACTTTTCCATCCAACGATAATTTAAATACAGAGGAAAATTTACCTTCTATCACACAAGAGGTGATGGAACAGACAGCAGTAACAAAGGCGGTGGCGAAAGAGCCGGATAGCCCAAAAACAACAACCATTCATAAACCAAACTACTCTGAGGCACAGATCAAAGTGCTTACTGAGATGGAAGAAGTAAAGTGGATCATGAATACAGTAGAACGTTTGTTAGAACGTTTATTAAAACCAACTGATGTTCAATTAATCCTGTTTTTATATGAAAGCGTTGGATTTTCTGCTGAATTAATTTTTTATCTCTATGAGTACTGTGTATCCAAAAATAAAAGGAGCGCAAGCTATATAGAGACTGTGGCGATTTCCTGGGCAG
>DPVV01000017.1:861-2669 GCA_003526525.1 Lachnoclostridium phytofermentans
GGCTGCTACACTTTCTTATAACAATAACTATAATTCCATTAACAAGGCATTCGGTTTAAATAGAGCTCCTGGAACTATTGAGAAAAAGTTTATGCATCGTTGGTTCCATGAGTTTTGTTTTGATATTAATATTATAGAGGAAGCATGTAATCGTACCATGTTAGCAACAGGGAAACCAGACTTTAAATATGCTGATAAAATTCTTGAGAACTGGTATAAAAAAGGAGTTACCTGCGACGCTGATATCGTAAAATTGGATGAAGCACATGCAAAACAATCTGCTATTTCAGCAGCGAATAAACAAGCTGCTACCGCAAAACAACCTACTGCAAACAACCGATTTAATGCATTCCCGCAAAGAAAGTACTCCGAAGAGGATTTTCTCTCAATGGAGCAACGTCTTTTAAATAATCGTTCCTAACGAAATAATACAACTCACATAAGAAAGTTGATAATTTTCTTATGTGAGTTGTATAAATAAAAAGAAAATTCACTGGAAAATTTATGCTTAACCAAACGGTGATTTTATACTGCTGCCCAAATTCATGGATTGGTGACAGAATGGAGGATTTTAATGGCACTGAAAAACTATCAGTACAATACCATCTTAAGAGAATACGATAATCGAAGGCTTCAAAATCAGTATGAACTGAAAAAAAGAAAAGAAGAGGTTTATGCAAAGATACCGGAGCTTACGATGATTGATGAAGAAATCATTAATGGTTCCATTCAAAGTGCCAAACTCTCTCTATCAGGTGATGAGACCGCACTAGGCCATTTGAAGGAGCGAAACGAAGCGCTTTCTTTTAAGAAGCAAGAACTCCTTAAAAAAGCAGGTTATCCAAATCATTATCTAACATTATGGTATACCTGTCCGGATTGTATGGACACCGGTTATATTGAAAATGAAAAATGTCACTGCTTTAAACAAGCGATTGTTGACATTCTCTATCATCAGTCAAACGTCAGAGATTCCGTTCAATTTGAAAACTTTTCAACCTTCTCCTATGATTACTACGCAGATGATTATTATGATGAAACAACAAAGCTAACACCTCATGAAAATATTAAAAGAGTCGTAACAGAAACTAAGAAATTCATAAATCAATTTGATACAAGCTATCAAAACCTTTTGATTTACGGTAATACCGGTGTTGGGAAAACTTTTCTAACAAATTGTATCGCAAAGGAATTGATGGATCATGCTCATACAGTGATTTATCTTACCTCCTTTCAGCTTTTTGAAATCCTAGAAAAATATAAATTTAATTCTGCGGAGGACATGGATGACATAAGAAATCAATTTGATTATATTCTTGATTGCGACTTACTTATTATTGATGACATCGGTACCGAGATGAATAACACCTTCATCAATTCCCAGCTCTACCAATGCATCAATGAAAGACACCTAAGACAAAAATCAACCGTAATCTCTACGAATTTGTCCTTTGAGCAATTAAAAACCAATTATAGTGAGCGAATTTTTTCACGAATCTCAAGTAACTATTTATTGTTAAAAATTGTAGGAGATGACATTCGTTTGCAGAAACTTCTAAAGAAACACTCGAAAAGTTGAGTTTAATCTTGACGAAACAAGAGGATAATAGTAATATAGCTTTCGGAAGTTAGTAGAATCGGAAATGATTTTGGCGAAATTCTCATAAAAAAAGCCAATTTTATAATTCTAGTTAAAATTATATAATTTTAATTAACAAGAGAAGATATCTAGTGAATCTCTTGCCATCAATTATAGTTTATACCCTTATAGGCGACGTGAGCAAACCCCAAATAGCTTATGTCTAGAA
>DPVV01000467.1 GCA_003526525.1 Lachnoclostridium phytofermentans
TTGAAAAAGATACTCTCGATGAACTTAAAAAGGACTTGTACTCAAAAAAAGAAGGATTTGGATTAAAAAATATTAATGTAAGAATAAAACTTACTTATGGAGAGCAGTATGGATTAGATATAAATAGCACATATCTAGCAGGAACTGAAGTTGCTATAGTTATACCAAAAGAAAAATAATTAGAGTAACCCCTTGGAAACATAAAAGGTAATTTTGACACATTAGCATAAGGACTGGATTCTTTGGCTGCTCTTACTTTCATTATTATAATCAAAGAAGATATTATATTGAGATTCATTTCATATAAGAGTTCAATATAATGATTTAGTTCCTATAAGATACATATTTTTGTATGAAATACCATTAAAATGGAATACTATTGCCATACGCTCTTTAATAACTACAAGCTTGGGGAATACAAAAATAGAAGAGAAATGAGGGCAATTATGACACAATATGATTATATAGTGATATGGGTTGGTAGTATCTCTCTTGCAGTTTTAGTTTTAATGATAGTTACTTTTCTTATTTACAGGAAGAGACATGCTAATCATCGCAGTATGAAGGAACAAAAGAGCAGGAGAATGAAGGACTTGCCAGCAAAGAAAAAGATTGTGAAGAATGTCAAAGAACATGATACCCAGACGAAAAAGATAACTCCTGTTGTAGCTTTAGATACAGGTAACAATACATCAGGAAACCAGCATTTAGATGGAGCAAGGGTATCCCATCGTCGTACTCATCCAGACCGAGTAGCAGAAGAATCCATGTGGAAAGAGAAAAAAGAACAGGAAGAGGATGAGATACTTAAGAAAATGGAAAATGAGCGAAAGAATAAAATGTTTATGATATATAGCCCTTGTAATGGGGAAATGGGTGATGCTGCGGAAAATGTTATGGATGCCATGGAAAGTGCCTTAGATTACCCAGGGGTTATTATTGCACCTTCGGATGATAAAGTCTATGCTCCCATTAATGGACGAATCTCGTGGAAGTCCGAAAATCCAAACATGGTATCCATTCAATCTGACACTGGTGTAGAAGTTCTATTATCTGTATTAAAAGAGGATGAAATTCTACAAACCGAGGTATTCACAATGAAGACTGCACAAGGTGCTTACATCGGTATGGGAGAACAGTTATGTCAATTTACTCAAGGATTAATACGTAAGGGAAACCGTATATATCAGATGAAAATGGAACTCTCATCTTATCAGGAGGGGCAGCTATTATTAGTGAAGCGATTTAGTTATATCTCTCATGGAGATAAATTAATGACCCTAAGAACGGATCGTAATGCGGTAGAAACTGCTTAAATTCATAAGGATTTATCTTGTCATTTCCAAATGGATTTGTTACACTACATTTATGTGTGCAACAGATTGCAGCCATCCTGAGAGCCAAGAGTGAAGGATAAATCATTCGCTCAGGAAGCTTGTGCTAGCGTAATCCTAAGCACAAACTTAAGATGCACAGGAATGGGGTTAATTATGGTTAAAGTAAATGTATTAAAAAATGGAATAAAAGTAGTCACCGAGGAGCTTTCCTATCTTAGGACTGTCTCCTTTGGTGTATGGATTCGCGTTGGTTCCGCAAAAGAGAATAAGGAAAACAACGGAATCTCACATATGATTGAACATATGCTGTTTAAAGGCACGAAATCAAAATCAGCAAAAGAGATCGCAGATATTATTGCATCCATCGGAGACGATGTCAATGCTTTTACCAGCAAGGAACAAACTTGCTATTATGGTACGACAATTACAGAAAGTCTTCCGATATTAGTTGAGTTAGTTGCAGATATGTTATGCAATTCTTTGCTATCAGAAGAGGATTTAAGAAAAGAAAAACGAGTAATCTATGAAGAGATCGATATGTATGAGGACTCAGCAGATGATATGGTACATGAGATTTTACAGCAGAATGTATTTAAAGATCATCCACTTGGTTATATCATCTCAGGCTATAAGAAAAATGTACGCTCTTTTAAAAGAAGACAACTGATTGATTTTATGGAAAAACATTATGTAGCCGAAAACATAGTCATATCGGTAGCAGGCAATTTTTCGGAAAATGAATTAATGAATCAGTTAGAAAGGTGCTTCGGAGGAATTCGTGGTACGAATCCGAAAGCATTAAACTCACTTACTTTACTTAAGAAAAAGAAGGAGGAGCTTTTATTAGCTCCATACGAAGAAAAGTATCAACAGAAACAGGATGAGATTCCAAGCTATCATACCTGTTTCTGTCATAGGCACAAAGACAATGAGCAATTACATATCAACCTTGCGTACCCATCCATACCTCTTGGTTCGGATGAGTCCGTTGTATTTGCAGTTGTAAATTCAATGCTTGGTGGAAGTAATAACTCTAGGCTATTTCAACGAATACGTGAAGAATTATCCTTAGTATATTCCATCTATACCTATGGAAGTTCATTTGAAAAAGCAGGTCTGTTTCATTTGGATATTACAGTAAATCCGCAGCAGGCTTTTCGTGTGCTACGTGAAACCAAACTGGTAATGGATGAGTTTTTGGCAACACCAATTACGATAGAAGAACTTGATACTCACAAAGCTCAAGTAAAGACAGAGTTTATTTTAGGCAGTGAAAGTGCAAAATCACGTATGAACTCCAATGCAAAAAGTGTTTTAGTTCGTGGTTATGTGAAAACTTTAGACGAGGTTATCGAAGAACTAAATCGGTTATCTGCTGAGGATATTAATCGTTTTGCAAATAAAGTATGGGGAGATAGCTCGGCGAGTTTGTGTGTAATTGGTGCAGAGAGTGGAGTTAGTTTCCGGGCGTTAAAAAAAGAGTACCAGAATTTATTTCTCAAAAGTACTAATACAAAAGCATAGTCTTTTGATACTATAACTTTACAGAAGATGTCCCTCCCGCTTCTTAGCGGAGAGAAAGCGGGAGACATCTTCATCTCAGTGGGTGTTCAAGTATCCACTGAGATAGCAGCGTAGCTGCTGTCGTGTCACTGTAAGGGTAGTGACTATTTTAAGCACCGTCTTACATAAAGGAGGATTATGATATGGAGTATAATAAGTTATCTACGATATGTGTTCAATCAGGATACATACCAAAAAATGGTGAACCAAGAGTGCTGCCAATTTATCAAAGTACAACATTTAAATACGATTCTGCCGATACGGTAGGAAAACTCTTTGATTTACAAGAGGAGGGGTTTTTCTATACGAGACTTGCAAATCCAACGGTTGATTGTGTAGAAAAGAAAATCGCAGCTTTAGAAGGTGGTATTGGAGCAATGTGTACTTCTTCAGGCCAATCCGCTACGTTGCTTGCATTACTAAATATTTGTAATGCCGGAGATCACATAATATCCTCAAGTGCTATCTATGGTGGTACTACGAATCTTCTTGCAGTTACATTAAAGAAATTAGGAATAGAAGTAACTTTTGTAAATCCGGATGCTACAAAGGAAGAGTTAGAAGCGGCTGTAAAGGAAAATACAAAACTTTATTTTGCAGAGACCTTAGCGAATCCTTCCTTAGTTGTAATTGACATTAAGATGTGGGCTGAAGTAGCGCATAAAAACGGAGTGCCATTATTTATTGATAATACTTTTGCAACACCAATTAATTGCAGGCCATTGGAATTTGGTGCCAACATCGTTATTCATTCTACTTCTAAATATATGGATGGGCATGCGACAGCTTTGGGTGGAGTTATTGTTGATGGCGGTAACTTTGACTGGGATAATGGTAAATTCCTAGGATTAACAACACCAGATGAGTCCTATCATGGGGTGATTTATACAGAATTTGCGGGTAAAGCTGCATTTATCACGAAAGCAAGAACTCAGTTGATGAGAGATATGGGCGTAATGCCTTCGCCAAACAATGCATTTTTATTAAACCTTGGACTAGAAACATTACATCTTCGAGTGAAACGTCATTGTGAGAATGCTCTTATCGTAGCAAAATGGCTTTCTGAGAATGATAAGATAACATGGGTTAACTATCCTTTGTTAGAAGGAAATAAGTATTATTCTCTTGCAAAAGAGTATATGCCAAATGGTACCAGTGGTGTAATTTCCTTCGGTGTGCGTGGAGGAAGAGAAGCGGCAATGAAATTTATGGATCATCTTAAATTAGCAGCTATCGTAGTTCATGTCGCAGACGCAAGAACTTCTGTCCTTCATCCTGCAAGTACTACACACCGCCAATTATCTGATGAACAGTTAATTTCTGCAGGTGTTAGTGCTGATTTGATTCGTATGAGTATTGGAATTGAAGATGTTGAAGATATTATTGCGGATATAAATCAAGCCCTTGATTGTGTGGAGTAAAAGAAGATTCATACTTTTTTATAAATGACTCATATATTTCATGGTAAATGATTTGTTTTATCTAAAAGAGAGAAGAAAACTCCCAACTCTAAGCATTTCAATGTATACATATCTTATTGCATTTCATGATTTAAGTATGTAAAAAGATATATTACAATATTA
>DPVV01000468.1 GCA_003526525.1 Lachnoclostridium phytofermentans
ATCTGATATTAAAGGTTATCAACATGATTATACTAATGAAAATGAATTATCTTCAAAAATTAAAGGTTATCAAGATGGAATATGTACGGAATGGGTGCAAGCTGGACTTGATGGGCAACCAAATGAAGTGAATTTATTAAATAAACTTAAGGTTGTTTCAAAGAGTAGTGCTGATTTCGAAAAAGCGAATGATGTATTGAATAAAATTGAACAAGAGTTAGCTGGATGGACTGCAGCTGAAAGGTTACAAGAAGTTGAAGACATAGTAAGAACTAAAGTAGGTAATTTTTCTGAAACTATGTATGTGGAGCAACTAAGAATAAAAGTTGATAAGAAAAGTCTTGAGTTAGCAAATATTCGTAAGAAAAGCAGCGCGATGGGACTGTTACTGGAAAACATTGATGAAGAAAATAAGTATATTCACAAGCAATTAGATTCTATTAATGAACCCTGGAGGGGATTATTGAAAAGAATAGTCATCAATCCCTTGATTTATGCCGCGCCTTTATTGAGTAATAAAACTTCATGGAATAAGCCATTAGCAAAAACTTCCGCAAGTATACAGGAACAAGATGTTGATATTGCTAAAATTGCAAGCGAAGCTCAATTATCAGATTTACAATTAACGCTAATGTTAGCTATGGCAAATAAATATCATTGGACACCATGGAAAGCTCTATTATTAGATGATCCTACACAACATCATGATCTTGTCCATGCGGCATCTGTGTTTGATGTTATAAGAGATTATATTATTAACTTTGATTATCAAGTGATGATGAGCACTCATGATTCCATGCAAGCTAATTTTTTTCATAGAAAGTTAGAGAACGAAGGGGTACCATCAAAAATTTACAAATTGGTATCTAGAAAAGATGGTGTAATAGCAGAACGAATATTGTAGTTTAGCTGTGTAATGACTAGATATTTAAGGCATAAAATTTTAAGTATAGCATGGAGCAACACTTTAATAAAAGGTGCAGCAATATTTCATAAATAATAAAAAAGGAGAATCTACTGATAATGGGGGTTCTTCTTCTTTTTTTGTTTTACTATAAGAATATAGGGTAATTAAGGGGATAAAAAACATATTGGCGTTAGCGGTAGTAAATAGCAAAAAGGTGCCGACATTAATATTTGCAACATCATAAAGGACTTGATAAACTAGCATTTACAGGTTCTACTGAAGTTGATAGGGAAGTTGGTAATTCAGCTGCACGGAATCTAAAACCTTCTACGTTAGAACTTGGTTCAGGAAGATTTCTATGATGAATTTATGGAAAGCGGTTGCTGCTTTTGAAAATGTTAAAGTAGGTGATCCACTTGATCCAACTACTCAGAAGGGTGCACAAGTAAGTGTGCAACAATTGAAGAAAATTTTAAACTATATTCAAATCAGCAAGAATGAAGGTGCAAAAGTCGCCGTAGTTGGCGAAAGGTTTGTAGAAGGTGACGCTGAAAACGGTTACTTTATGAAAACTACTCTATTAGTAGATGTAACAAATGATATAAGAGTTGCTAGAGAGGAAATCTTTGGACCTGCCGATGTAGTAATTAAGTTTAAGACAATAGATGAAGTAATCGACATGGCTAATGATAGCGCATTAAAATCAGCAATTATTATTGGCAAAGTTTGGGGATTTTGGTATGCACCGCTATGGTTTATAGCATCAGGATATGAAGGAATTCAATTAGTACAATATATTATTTTGTTTATGGTTTCAATTATCTCTTTATCTATAATTATGACAGTATTTTATAACTTGACTCATAATCTCGTTATAACAATGATTATTCATCAATTCTTTAATTATTTTACGGCTATCCAGCTTGGGGATAGGCTACATACCTTCATGGTCACGGCTTTATTATATTTTATAGCAGCATTAGTTTTAGTAAATTATAAAGGAGTCCTATTTAAACAACAAAACAGTTCATTGAATAATAATGTTTAAAAAGTTAACGTTATAGCTGTTACGGTGAACCGTATCATAAATAACGGAGAGGTTTACTATTTTTGCAGAAAGAAGCGGTGGTTTCGAATCCCACCGCTATATAGGGATTCATCAAGCATATATGAAGTATAAAATTAAATTATTAACTCAAAGTTCTTGTACCGATAATTGTGAGAAAAGTACTGTAATTGCTTACCTTTTCTTTCGAACACGTAGTATTGATAGCATTCAGCTTCATTTGAATGACAATCTAATTAGGTTTCATAATCAAGCCAAGAGGGTATATCCAAAGCGGATATGCCCTTTATTTTTCTGCGGAGAATGAAGGGATACCGTGAGGTGGATATTGTGTTGTGTATATGAAAAGAAACAGGACGATTAACTACTATATGATGTAAGTGAGTAATGCTAACAAATAAAATGAGATGAATAGGTAAATGAAAAGATATTACTAAAAGCTACATTAATTACTTCAAAGTAACAATATGTAAGGATTTATTTCTGATAGATTTGTAATTACTATAATGATATAATAAAACAAGATTTATTTATATAATAGGAG
>DPVV01000470.1 GCA_003526525.1 Lachnoclostridium phytofermentans
TCTACATCTTGCATCATAGATCACAATAAGTAGATTTTTTGTAATAAAAATGGCATCGAACATTACTAATTAAGTTTTGTTTTTCCAATTTATTCCAGTGAATTTAGTTTCGATTATAGCATATATGCACAATTAATGCAATATTCTTTGTCCTAATTATAACATCTATATATATACTTTATATCTTATCATTACGTTACGATTTTGATATATTATTGTCATTTTTGAATAAAATTTAGTGTAATTTTGATATTTTACTCTGAAAACATACTAAATGTTAGAACTTTAAAATTTTCCTAATTGATATATAGGTTCTATAATCGTTGGGGTGTACGAAAAAAAACGTACTCTAGCATTTTCTTTTATAATAAAAGAAAAACCTCCCAGCGCCAGTCTGATAAACAAATCAATAGGAGGCATTACATAGTCTTTCTTATTGCCTAGTAATACGAAACAGGTGGGCATAACAGCCCACCTGTCTAACTATTGATTATCTTCCTTATTACTTTGAAACCTACGGATCTCATCTTCAAATTGAGCACCATATTTTTCATACTTTACTTCACCAACTCCAGTAATTTGAAGCATTTCTTCTTTACTAGTTGGTAAAGACTGACTCATCTGGAGTAATGTTTTATCTCCAAAGATTATATAAGGTGGAACTTTTTCTTTTCTAGCGATGGACAGACGTAAAATGCGAAGTTCTTCAAATAGTTCATCATTCGTATCCAGTGAATACACAGCCTTTTTCTTACTTCGTGTTTCGGTGTTTTTCTCCTTCTTGTCTCGCTCCTTAGAAACCTTTAGTTCAATCGTATCTCTATGTTCTAATAATTCTTTTGCTTTATCTGTTACTTTTAAGATGGAATATTCCGAATTCGTAAGCATTAAATAACCGCTTAGTACAAGATGATTCATGATCTGCCGTAATCTTGGTATCGTTATATCTGCCAATGAATTATGGCATGCATAATCGTCAAGACGAAACTGCTTTATTTTAGCAGATTTACTTCCATGTACTGTATCAACAATCGTCATCAAACCGAACCGTTGCTTTGTTTCTAACACACACTGTATTAATTTGATACTGATTTCGGTAATATCAATAGTCTCAAATTCAGTTAAGCAATTGGAACAATCATCACAAGTTGGCTCTGCTACCTCGCCAAAATATTCTAAGATATAATGACGCAGACAGTCATTCGTAAAGCAATAGAATGTCATTTTCTTTAAGCGTTCTCGATCTCTTATCTTTACCGCCTCTAGCATTTCACCAGTTAATTCTTCATTCTCGCGATTGTTTTCAATAAATAACTGATTGGTTATTACATCTTGTCCACCATATAGCAAAATGCATTCTGCACGCTCCCCATCTCTTCCAGCGCGTCCAGCCTCTTGATAATAACTTTCTATGTTTTTTGGCATGTTATAATGAATGACAAACCTTACATTCGATTTATCTATTCCCATTCCAAATGCATTCGTTGCCACCATGATTGGTTTCACATCATAGATAAAATCATCCTGATTTTGATGCCTTTCGGCATCACTTAATCCCGCATGGTATCTAGTTACCGGATATCCTTCAATTTCTAAACGCTGCACTACCTCCTCCACGGCTTTTCTCGTGGCACAATAAATGACACCGCTCATATTTTTATGTTCCTTCAGATAGGAAACCAGCTCAGCATATTTATCTTTAGGACTCTTGACTGCAAAATATAAGTTCTTACGGTCAAATCCAGTCGTAACTACCGTAGCACGCTGTAATCCAAGTAATCGGATTACATCCTCTTTCACTTCTATCGTAGCAGTTGCGGTAAATGCACTAACAATTGGACGTACTGGTAACTGATTTATAAAATCAATGATTTTTAAATAACTTGGCCTGAAATCTTGTCCCCACTGAGATACACAATGTACCTCATCAATACTTAACATTGAAATATCAACATCTCTCGCAAATTCAAGAAACTCCTCCGTTAATAGTCTCTCAGGCGCCACATAAATAATTTTATATCGTCCTTCTTTTGCATAGGATAACGCAAGTCGATATTGATTAGCAGTTAAAGAGCTGTTTAAGTAAGCCGCATGGACTCCCATTTGATTCAATGTACCTACTTGATCCTTCATTAAAGAAATTAAAGGTGATACTACTAGTGTTATTCCAGAAAGCATAAGAGCTGGAACCTGAAAGCACACTGATTTCCCTGCTCCCGTTGGCATAATACCAAACGTATCCTTACCTGCTAAGATACTATTTATCAACTCCTCCTGTCCATCTCGAAAGGAATCAAAACCATAATACTTTTTTAAAATTTGTTCTTTATTCAATTACTGTTCCTCGTTTCAAATCTTTTAGAAGTTCATAACTTCTATTCTTATGAACATTGTAAACTACTGGGTATGGAACGTCAATTCGACAAAAGAGCAAAGTTTTTGCTAAATATTGAACGATATGCTAAAAAAGCAGAGGAATTTATCTCACTCCCTCTGCTTCCTTTATTTCTTAATCAAGATGAAATACATTTTTTAGTGAAACACTTACCGGACTATTATCTGGATTTGTTTCCATTATGTCAGCCATAAAAGCCCACCATTTCTTACAGATTTCAGTCTCAGCAGTTTTATCCCACTTTTCTTCGTTCTCTAATTCTATGTAACCATATAGCACATTGGTCTCTTCATCTAAAAATATAGTATAATTGCTTCCGCCATACTCATGAATCATTTCTTTCATTTCAGGCCATAATTCATTGTGACGTTTTTCATATTCCTTCGCTTGTCCTTCAAATAATTGCATTTTAAATGCTTTCCGTACCATTACTAAGTCCTCCTATTTTTTTCTCGGTATTCCTTTGGTGACATATGATATCGTTCTCTAAATTTACGATGAAAGAAACTATTATTCTCATATCCTACCGCTACTACAATATCAGTTATTGACAGATTAGTTTCTGCCAGAAGTGACATGGCAATTTCAAATCGCTTCTCCTGCAACAGCTCTCTGAATGATTTTCCAGTTTTATTGGCTACTAATCTACTTAAGGATGATAACGATAAACATAGTTTCTCTGCTAATTCCGTTAAGCTTGCTGTTTTATAATTTAAATCAATACAATTGACAGCAGCCTTAGCAATAACATCCTCATAACTATTGGAAGATCCTGCTTTCAATGAATCCGAGTATTTTACCAGATACAACA
>DPVV01000208.1 GCA_003526525.1 Lachnoclostridium phytofermentans
TCCCTATAATGGTACTGTTATGTCAACTTAAATTCATTAGAAATAAGAAGAAGTACGATTCGCGAACTTTTCTTTTAGAATAATTTGACTCCTTATTCAATGTATGAATGATTTAGAATATATTTCAATATTTTATAGTAGGTACTATATATATACTGAAACACATAGTTGTTAATGCTATAGATAGGCGCTACGGCGCTAGAATAGAGGTTATTATGCAGAAATTCAAAAATCTATCCCGAAAAAAGAAAATACGATACAGTATTTTATCCGTCCTGATATTCTATCTAGTTTATGTTATCATCAGTGCTACCATTCCCTTCGCAAATCCACCTGAAGTTAGTGAGGAATTTAAACATAGTTTTAATTTAAATGATTTTTATAGTGATACCATATCGGTAGATCGTGCTGCTGTTGTGGAAACTAGTCAAGACGCGCTTGATGTTCGTATACATATGATAAATCAAGCCAAAGAAAAGATTGCAATTTCTTCTTTTTCCATTAAACATGACCGCAGCTGTAAGGAAATTGCTAGTGTACTCTTAGATGCTGCTAATCGTGGTGTTACAGTTCAAATTCTTGTGGATGGTATTACGGGTTATATCGATATGGGGTCTGATCCAATTTATTATGCGCTTGGAACACATGAAAATGTTGAAATTCGCTATTATAATATGCTTAACTTATTAAAACCATGGACAGCAAATGGCAGACTACATGATAAATACTTTATTATAGATGATTCTTTGTTGCTCCTCGGAGGCAGAAACATCTCCAATTATTTTCTTGGAGAGTATAATACTGATGTCTTAAGCTACGATAGAGATATCCTCGTTTATAATACCGCAGCCGGCACAAGTAAAAAGGATGAAAGCGTTTTATCGCAAGTATGGAGTTATTTCGAAACAATTTGGAATGATAAGATGAGTAAACCAGTATTTGACCGAGTTCCAATGTATAAGAAAAATAAGGTTTCACAGGCTTATGAAACTCTAGGTTCTATCTATCAGGACTTAAAAAAATCCCAACCACAGCTTTTTACCGAAGTTGATTATGTACCATTAACTGTTCCAACAAATAAAATTAGTTTAATCACAAATCCCATTCATATCATGGCAAAAGAACCTCATATCTGGTATCAGATGGCGGAGCTTATGAAAAATGCCAAGAAACGTGGTTATATTCAGTCTCCATATGCTGTCCTAGACTCAACTATGTATAAGGATATGAAAGAAATCAGTAACAAGGTACCTGATTTTCGAATGCTCATTAACTCTACCGCTGGCGGCGATAATGTCATGGCATCATCAGATTACACCTTCAATAAACCAAAAGTTATTAAAACAGGCGTGCAGATTTATGAATTTCAAGGAGAACACTCCATGCACGATAAATCCGTTTTAATTGACGATGACATATCAATGATTGGCTCCTTTAATGTAGATATGCGAAGTGCTTATCTGGATACTGAGGTTATGCTTGTCGTTCATGGTACTGAGTTTAACAAACAATTAGAATCTTATATGTATGCGATGCAGGATAAGTCTCTTCCAGTACGCGAAGATGGCTCCTATGGAACCAATGGAAATGTCATTCCACTAGAAATTTCAACCGGTAAGAAGATGCTTTATAATGTTACCTCTGTTGTATTTCAGCTATTCCGCTATTTATTATAGAGGTAAATCGAAACAATGTCATGAAATAAGAAAACGAAGAGGAGTAAGATAACAACATCTCATTCCCCTTCGTTTTTTATATCAAACGTCATACTTTTCTATCATTAAGGTAATAAACTGTCAAAGGCGATATTCGCAATCCGCTTACTCTACTTGCTCATAACCTCATTGCCACTTTTACTTCTATTTATAATATCTTTTAACTCCTCTACTGAAAACTCATAATTCGTATTACAAAAATGACAATTTACTTCAATTGGCTTTCCATCGTCTATCATCTCTTGTAAATCTTTCTTTCCGATGCTTACAATAGCCTTCTCTACACGCTCTTTTGTACAGTTGCAAGTAAACTTAGTTGGCACCTTATCAAAGATAGTAAGACCAAATTCACCAAGTAACTCCTGTAAGATTTCTTCCGGTGTCATGCCTTTGTCTAACATCGAAGTGACTGAAGTAATTTCTCCAATCTTTTTTTCTAATTTTTCTATTACTTCTTCCTCTGCAAATGGTAATAACTGAATAATAAATCCACCTGCACAACGTACTGTATTGTCACGATTCATCAATACTCCAAGTGCTACAGAGGATGGAACCTGCTCTGAGGTTGCAAAATAATAGGTTAAATCTTCTGCAATCTCACCTGTCACTAAATCCGTTTGTCCAACATATGGTTCCTTGAGTCCCATATCCTTAATCACACTAAGAACGCCGATATCAAGTGCCTTACCAACATCTAATTTACCCTTAGGACTAGGAGGGAGATTTACAACATTTTGATTAGCATAACCTTTCACATTTGCTTCAGAATCTGCAGTAACAGTTAAACCTCCGATTGGTCCACTACAAGCAATTTTTAATGTTAAAAGATCCTTTTCTCCCTTCATCATACTGCCCATCATGGCTCCAGCAGTTAGTAATCTTCCAAGTGCTGCAGTTACAACTGGACTTGTGTTGTGGGCTTGTCTTGCAGTTTCAACGATTTCTGTTGAAATACAGGCGAATGCTCGTATCTGGCTATCTGCTGCAGTGGCACGTATTATATAATCGTTCATCATTTTCCTCATTTCTTCGCTGCTTATTTCTAATACTTTTAAATTGTGAATCTACTTTTTCTCAGGATTCACACTCCAAAGGATTGATTTGTTTCTGCATTGTTACATACTTGAAAACATACCTGCTCAGAGTAGGCTGTGTGAAACTTGTCTTTTATTCTCACACTTCACTCAATTACTGTTTATTATAAATAAAATTTATTCTCTTGTTGTTTCTCTCGTGCAATGATATAAATACGTTCACTTTCCTCAGTTGGCGCATTCTTAGTCATCGCATCGTATGCAGTCACATATTCCATTCCTGCTTCTATTAATAATGCTTTAATTTCGTCTAGTTCATAAGCTCTTTGATAATGGGTCTCCTCCCATCTTTGGTAAAGATTTGTTGTTTCTAACTCATCATCCTCAAGCTCAATCTCCGTCTTTTTATAGATTGTAATATCGTATTGATTAATTGCATCTTTTTCATGATAATAATTTTCCCAAATAAAACTACAATCCTCACGATTTTCTGCAATCGTTGTTTCTCCAAGGATATCTCTGTATTTATGAATTGTGTTCATATCAAAAATAAATATTCCTTGTGGATCTAAATAGTTATTCACTAAGCGAAAAACTTGCTTAAGCTCCTCTGGTTTTGTAATATAGTTCATACTATCACAAATACTAACCACAGCGGCAACAGTTCCGTATAGCTCAAATTCTCTCATATCCTGATTAAGATATAAAATATCATCAAAGGAATATCCTGCATCCATATCTTTTTCTCTTGCGATATCTAACATGTCTTCTGATAAATCAATTCCAATCATGTCATATCCACGCTCAAATAATCTTCTGGTTATACTTCCAGTACCGCACCCGAGCTCTAGTACTAAACCATCCTTCACTCCGTACTCTTTTAATAAACCAGCAAGATATTCTGACCATTCCTCATAAGGAACATTATCCATAAATGTATCATAAACATCAGCAAAACCTGTATATGCCTGCATTCTTGTTCTCCTCCTAGTCAAAGCGAATATTCTAAATCCGCTATTGCTACTTATTCATAGGCTTATTGCCATTTAAAGTGTTTCGTTAGGAGGTTAACTCCTACCAAACCTAGCAGTCCTATCCCCTAAAAGCGGAAGATTTCACTAATATGATGAAATAAGGACTGATGTAACTTGGTACCAAAATTTCATACCAAACTTTACAACAGCCCCTATTATATCATTATTCCATTGTTGCTTCAATGTATTCTAGAAAATGTAATATAGCATATGTCTTCTTTTATAAATGTTCTAAATCTACAGCATCCGATAAACTGGTTTTAGTGCTGGATACAATTCACGGAATACCTCATATTTCTTATTATACTTCTCTACTAAATCCGGTTCCTGACGAATGGTGTCAGTAACACGAATTAACTTATCTGCTGCCTCAGATACTGATGCAAAAGCGCCACAGCCAACTGCTGCTAGCATTGCTGCACCATATCCTGGTCCTTCTTCACAAGCTAATTTTTCTACTGTTACATCTAAGATATTGGCTACTAATTTACACCAGAGGTCACTCTTTGCTCCACCACCGATTAATCTGACACGCTCTACTTTAACACCAAAGGAACGTGCGATTTCAACTGCATCACGAAGTGCAAATGTAACACCTTCTAAAACTGCAAGTGTCATATCCCCTCTAGTAGTGTTCATTGACATCCCAATAAATGCACCACGTGCAGATGGATCGTTATGTGGAGTTCTCTCTCCCATAAGATATGGAAGGAAGTAAACCTCATTTTCCCCTAGTTTACTAATCTCTTGCTGTTCCTTTGCAAACTCTTTGGTTCTTAATACATCTTCCATCCACCATTTATTTGCTGATGCTGCACAAAGCATACATCCAAGGAAGTGGAATTTACCGTTTGCATGGGCAAAGGAGTGAAGTGCATTATTTTCATCGACTGCAAAATTATCAGACGCAATAAATACTGTCCCGGAAGTTCCCAGAGACACACTACACATACCATGTTCTATTGTTCCTGTACCAATTGCTCCTGCTGCATTATCACCAGCACCTGCAATAACCTTAACATTGGTAGTAAGTCCTAATTCTTCCGCAGCGGTATTCGTGAGTGTACCCACCACTTCGTAACTTTCATAAATTTTTGCGAGTTGATTTTTCTGTATTCCTACAATTTCAATCATCTCATCGCTCCAACATTTATGTTCTACGTCAAATAATAGCATACCGGATGCATCTGAAACATCAGTACAATGAACTCCGGTAAAACAATATGCAAGATAATCCTTTGGTAGCATAATTTTTGCTATGCGATTAAATATCTCAGGCTCATGTTTCTTAACCCACAATAGCTTTGGAGCTGTAAAACCAGTTAACGCCATATTCGCTGTATAGCGAGAGATTTTTTCTCTTCCAATCACATTATTTAAGTAGTCGCATTCTTCACCTGTTCTGCCATCGTTCCAAAGAATTGCAGGTCTAAGTACTTCGTCACTACTATCTAAGATGACAAGACCATGCATTTGTCCACCAAAACTGATTCCTGCAACTTCTTCTTTCTTTACATCACTGATTAATTCTTTAATTCCTGCAACACTCTGACGATACCAATCCACTGGATTTTGTTCCGACCATCCAGTTTTCGGGAAGAATAAATCATATTCTTTTGATACCACCTTTGTAATTTCACCATTATCCTTCATTAAAACAAGCTTCACAGAAGAAGTTCCCAAATCAACACCAATATAATACATCTGCTACCTCCCATATCACTCTATCTTATTTCGTTTAGCTATGCCAAGCGTACTCGGAATCCGCTTCGCTACTTCCTCGTAACCTTACAGCAGCTTCGTGCCAACTCAGTGGGTGCTTGAATACCCACTGAGACGAAGATGTTCTTCCGTAAGATTATATTGTTTATTTACTAAACAATGTAATTATGGTATAATCATAACAATATACAAAACGAGTGTCAAGAGAGATTCTTACGGTTTCCTTTATAGAAACCTAAAGATCTGACACATTAAAGAAAGGACGAAAATCTATCATGGTTTTAGGTAGTAAAGAACTTATACGAGATATTAATAGTAAGCTAGTGCTTGAAACTATTTTACAAAATGAGCCTATCTCTCGTGCAGCTATCTCGAAAAAATTAGGACTTACCAAAGCCACTATCTCTGCTATCGTTAGTGATTTTATTAATGATAAATTAGTTGTGGAAATCGGAAGCGATGATACGGTGCTTGGTCGTAAACCAATTCTATTAAGTTTTCATAAAAAAGCAGGTTATGCTATTTGCGTTGATATCGAAGTTTCTAGAATATCCTGTATGATTTCAGATCTAAAAGGGGAACAGCGCAGTGTCAAACAAATCAAGACACCTTCAGAATCAAACTTAATACCAGTTTTAATTGATCTCATACAATCTATGGAGTCTGAATATGAAAAAACACCTTATGGTCTCATTGGTATTGCCATTGGTATCCATGGTGTTGTCCATCAAAACGAGGTATTATTTACCCCTTATTACAATTTAAACGGTATTAACCTCTCAGAACAATTTGGGAGCTATTTTGGTGTCCCTGTATTTTTAGAGAATGAAGCAAATCTTTCTGCACTTGGAGAAAAAGCTTATCTTCCAGAAACTTATACATCACTTGCAAACCTTAGCATACACTCTGGCGTTGGTCTAGGAATTATTTTAAATAAGCAATTATACACCGGATATCATGGAAACGCTGGTGAATTTGGTCATACCATTGTAGTAATGAATGGCCGCTCCTGTCCTTGTGGAAATCAAGGCTGTCTCGAACAATATGCTTCGGAACGTGCCCTATTAAAAGAATACAGTGAAGATGCTTCATTAGATGATTTGTTGCTTTCCTATGAGAAAAAAGAACCGAAGGCTGTTGAAGTGATGGAGCATTTTATAAACTACATGGCAGTTTGTGTTAATAACCTACAAAATACAATTAGCCCGGAAATTATCATAATTAATAGTGCATTTACCAATGCCTATCCGGAATTAGCTGATATGATTACAAAAAAAGTTAGTAACAAACTAATTGATAAGATTCCGTTGATTGCCTCCAATTTAAAAGATCATTCCATATTACTTGGTGGCATTACGGTATTGGTAAAAAACTTTCTTGGTATTAAAAGTCTGAGTTTAGGAGCAAAGAACCCATCTTAAGTATTATTGTTAGGAGTGTACCTTGTTATCTCAATTAATCAAACACGAAGAGCTTAGAGATGTTTACTTATTATAAGCTCAATTATAGCTAAAAGACGCATAAAAATTTTAACATAAAGTGTTATCTCTTCATGTTAGAATTCTCTATGCGTCTTGTTTTAAATATCTAATTATAAAATTTCTAACGTTTCTTTTGATTCGAGCAATTCCGAACGGTCACAGATATAAGGTATGGCTTGCTTATGTATTACAATGTTTGCTTCCGTTGTAGTACCACCATATTCCCCATCTAAGGACCAAGGCATATCACTTTCTGAAATAATCTTAACAGAGTTAACACGATGATAATATATGTTCTTTCCAGTGAGCACATTATGTGCTAAATCATTGATGATACCACTTAATTCAACCAGATTATTTGGCCTACGAATCAAGATTAATTCAAATAGTCCATCATTTAACAACACTTTTGAACCAGTGATTCCTCGAAAACCGCCGATCGAATTCGAATTCGCTAGCATCCCATAAATAAAATCATCCTCCAACACCTTGTCCTCATGCTCAATGCGAAGATGGTAAAACTTAACGTTGTGAAGTTTACTGATACCACTTAAAATGTATGCCATTCGTCCGAGTACATTTTTAAAATTTTGTGGTGTATCATAAGAAACATCAGTAAATAATCCGAACGCTGCTGTGTAAGTAAAGTATGAATTATTCATAGACCCCACATCACATAACAAGGTAGCACCTCTTACAATAATTTCAGCAGCTTTCTCCATGTTCTTTGGAATATTCAGACTATAACCAAAGTCATTTGTAGTACCGGAAGGTATGTAGCCAACCGGTAACGAACAACCAACTTCCATAAGTCCTCCAACTACCTCATTCAAAGTACCATCCCCGCCAGAGCATATAATGGCATCACATTCGTTTTTGGTTGCATATTCCTTTGCTATCTCTCTGGCATCCATTTTTTGTCTAGTAGGATATATTACAATTTCACAATCCGTCCTTAAGAATATCTCTAGAATATGTGAAAGCTTCGTACGTATTCTACCTCTACCTGCATTTGGATTATAGATAAATAACATCTTTCTTCGCATTTTAAACGTCAACCTTTCTATTCTTCCTTGATTGTACTCACTTGCTTTTCCATAGCTTTTCTTTTTCTTGTCATGATACCACCGATACGGCCTGTTTCCTTTGCAGACAAAGACCCCCAGCCCTCACGAAGTACTTGATCAAAGAGTCCTAGTTCTTTTGCAATCTCATACTTCAACATATCTTCTGGTTTAACTTTCGACATATCAATTGGTTTTCTTATTTTTCCCATACAATATACTCCTTATTGTGTTGCAACACAAGGAAAATGTCAATCCCCTAAGGTGATATTTTCCCCATATTACTAATTACCGGGTACCTAATACCCTCTTGGAGTATATCCAATTTACCCTACCATAAACATAATTTTGGGCTTTTTCTTATGGCTTTACTTTGATCCTACTCTGATTTCCTTACCTAGAGAAAAAGAATAAATTATCTTTTCCTTTACCGTTTTGTCAAGTAGCTGATTCAGTGCCCTCTCATAATAATGTATTTGTTCTTGATAACGTCTTATGAGTTCTTCTTCTCCGAATTCTCCCACTGCATCTGTTTTATAATCTACTAAAACAATTCCATCCTCTTCTTCAAAATAAACATCAATGATACCTTGTATTAATACGAAATCATCACTGTCGCAATCCTGCGAGTTTGGGGAACAGCACAAATTCGCATGTGAAAAATCTTGATTTCTGCTTAATAAGCTGGAAGTATGTTCCGAGGACGACGTAGGCACAAACTTCTGTGTGAGAGAACTTTGTTCTTTCACACTTACCTCACTTGCTGGGATGCCGATTACAAATGGTTGCTCCCGATAGAGACATCCTTTATTATAAGCAATCTGCATACGATGATAGAGTTCCGATTGGAAAAACCGTGAAAGTCGCTCAAAATTAATACTCGATATGGATTCTTCCTGTATGAGTCCACGATTTGCTAACTGAGAAATAAATTCCTTTAGCTCAAATTTTGTTTTCTTTTCCGAAAAATCAATCAGTTCCAAAATCTTGTGATATAAATTCCCTCGTTCCGTCCCTCTGAGTTCTTTTTCCTCTTTTAGAAACTTAGGTATTGTAGGTTCTATTAAAGTTTGACTTTCCTCCTTTACTTGAAAGTATGTTTCTGTCAACTCTTCCTTTAAACGAGGGTATGTCTCTGCCCACTTCTCCTTAACTTGAGGGTACGTCTCTGTCATTTCCTCATCTACCTGTTGGCTTAATTTTTTTAATTCACTTACCGTAGTTTTTATTGGTAACAGAGCCTCTTGTTCATACGGATATCGGAAGGATAGTTTTGTTAAAAGGTCTTTTCCCGGTTGCTCTCCATCTAAATCTTCCTCTGCGCCATGAAGAAAATTATACGGATTTAATTCTTCTTGTTTATTCCTAATATCCGTCTGTTTTTCATATTCATCCTCTAATAAATCTTTCGGAGTAAGCGCGATGACTCGAATTCTATCGTCGCTAAGTGCTACTGGACCAACGAAAGAAAAATAGTCTTTCGCCATAGCTAATGTTTGAAACCGTAATGGAGTAACTCCAGGTGTAGAATCTTGTCTCCATTTCTCAAACAGATCATTTGCATCATTTGCACTACCAATCATGATTAGCTTTTCCTTGGCTCTCGTTAATGCAACATATAAAACCCTTAATTCTTCCCCTAAGTTATCAAGCATAATATTCTTTTTAATTACCTGTTTTAACAAAGTCGGACACTTTGTTCTAAGCTGATAATCAATGCATTCTGGCCCAATTCCATAGTCGGCATGAAGAACAATCTTTTCCCTGGCATCCATCGTATTAAATTGTTTACCCATCCCAGCAAGTATTACCACCGGAAACTCCAAGCCTTTACTTTTGTGGATACTCATGATACGAACTGCGTTGTCATTCTCCGAAAGTCCACCGGCTTCCCCATAATCAATCTCAAATTTTAATAATCTTTCAATATAGCGGATAAATTGAAATAATCCATGGTAACTACTTTCTTCAAAGGATAATGCATGTTGAACCAGTAGATTTAAGTTATTTCTACGCTGCTCTCCTCCCGGCATAGCAAAGACAAAGAGATCATATCCAGTTTCTTTAAAAAACTCTAAAATAATCTCATGTACCGGCAGGTATACGGCCTTTTCCCTGAGTCTATCAAAAGAAGTAAAAAACCTACTTAATTTTTCTCCTGCTTCCTCAACATTTAATTTTTCTCCCACTTCCACAAAGTCTTGATTCGCATCCCCTTGTATAACTGTATAGTCTAGAGCAATTTCTCTTGCAGCATCATATATCGATAGATTCTTAGCTTCTTTCGTACGTTTAACCCTTAAAAGCGATAATTGCTCTGCACTTAATCCTACGATTGGAGAATAAAGAATAGCGGTTAACGGAGCATCCTGCCTTGGATTATCCAGTATTCTTAGATAATTTAAAACAGTTTTTACTTCCAGTGTCTGAAAGTACCCTGTCTGCGTATCGGAATATGCTGGAATTCCTTCCTGTTTTAATATTTCAGTAAAGGTTTCTGACCAACCAGTCATCGTACGCAATAAAATAACGATATCACGGTATTGACAACGTTCTTGTACTTGTTCCTCATCTTTTCTTTTCGTTACTAAGAATCCTCTCTCTCCATGCACTAACTGCTTTATTCGCATGGCAACAGCCTTCGCTTCAAATTCTCGTTTACTAAGCTCTATCGCATCCTCTTCTAACGACATTACATCCAATCGATCCGTAGACTCCGGCATAGGATTTTCCTCTTCTTTTCGATCTAGAATGATTAGCTCTGTCTTTGTATCCGAGGATAGGAAAGAGGTATTGTCTAAATCCATCTCTATCTCTGGAAACTGTGCACCAGGATAAAGAGAAACCTCTTTGGTATATTCAATTCCTCCCATGGCCTTTGTCATAATCTTTTCAAAGACACCATTAATACTATCTAGCACTTCCGCTCTGCTTCGAAAGTTCTTACTTAAATCAATACGACGATATAGCCCTTCCTCCGTAGAATACTGTTCGTATTTTTCCATAAATAGTTCTGGCCTTGCCATACGGAATTTATAAATACTCTGCTTTACATCTCCAACCATAAAAACATTCGGACGCCCCTCCGAAACCTTAGAGATACTACTTAAGATATATTCCTGAACATAGTTACTATCTTGATATTCATCAATCATAATCTCTTCAAACTGTTCACTCATCTCTCTTGCGACCTTAGTAGGTACAAGTTTCCCATCCTCTTTTGTAACTAGGATATTAAGCGCAAAGTGTTCAATATCTGAAAAATCCACTAGATTATTCTCTTCCTTTGAAGCATCTAGTCGACTTAAAAATTCATGAGTAAGTGATAATAATACCAACATAGGCCTGCGAACTTTTTTCATATCAGAAAGCATGTCCTCCATTGGTTGAAAAAAGAAATCCTCGGATAAATCAGAAAGTATCTTCTTTACCATCTGACGTAGCGCTTTCACTTCTTCTTTTCTTTCCTCGGTTGCATCTGGCCATTTTTTCGTGGATAACCTTGCAAATGTTATCTGAGAAAATGCCTTCTGATATTCTTCATACGAACGAAATGAACCCGATTCAGTGATAAGTAATCTCTCTATCATCTCTTGATCTGATAATAATGCATCCAGATAAGGCCTTGGTCCATCTGGATAGTTTGTAATCTCGATTGCTTTTGCACACAAATCAGAAGCCTCACAAAGTAAAGCCTTAACATATTGAAGGAGTTGTTTCATCCAACTAGTTTGATTGATATCCTCTGCGGTCTCAACTAGAAAATCTCTTTCTCTCTCCTCCACCCATTCATGCGGATAAGGATAACTCTGTGAAAATTGATATAGCTTTAATATAAAATTCTCAATTGGCTCATCTGATTTTGAAGCAGAATAACACTCTACAAATTCTAAAAAATCTTCGGCACCTTCCTCATACTTTTCTTCTAATAAAGTAGCTAATACATCAGATTTTAATAACGTTAATTCCGCTTCGTCTGCAATACGAAACGAAGGATCTAGGTCAATGGTATGAAAATGATTTCGAATTACCGATAAACAAAAACTATCAATTGTCGTAATTTGAGCATTATATAAAAGTGTCAGCTGCTTTTGCAAGTGAACATTATCAGGCTGCTCCAATACTTTCTTTTCAATCGCGGCACCAATACGTTCCCTCATCTCTCCTGCTGCCGCTTTTGTAAATGTAACAATGAGTAACTGATCAATATTAATCGGAGAGTTTTCAGACGTAATCCGATTGATAATACGCTCTACCAAAACAGCCGTTTTTCCAGAACCTGCAGCCGCAGAAACTAAAAGGTTGCAATCTCTGATATCAATTACCTTCTGTTGCCCCGGTGTCCAACTCGTCTTTGCCAAAAAACTCATCCTCCTCTTTGATTAAGTTCCAAACTTCCTCTTTATTTAAAGTCTTTAAATTACGATACGAAAAGCCACTCACTTTACAGTCAAATCCACAAACCGTTTGGAAGGAACAATAAGTACAGGCGTTTCGATTCTTTGCCCTATAAGGATTATGTCTAACTTTTCCCTCCATGATTTGCTCACTGAATCGATGCATCAGATCTTTGATATAGTCCATCAATGTAATAAGGTCTTCCTCCTTTGCTATGGAAGATCTTTTCGTAAAACTTCCGTCCTTCCCAGTCTCTACTGGGATTACCGTTGACTTCGTTGAAGGAGCCAATTCTCCCTCTTCCCCACGAAAGCCAGTATCAAGAAGCGGTACCACAACCTTAGATGCATTCACAAGCCCATTCATTGCTAACTTCTTCTCAATCTCCTCTTCTACGAAGCTAGATTTTGTAACAATTGGATCCTCTAAATTATAATAAAATACTCCTGCTGGATGTATCTCATGATTTGGGTACTGCTCTTTCATTAGTTCCATGGCAGCACTTAAGTAAACACCTAACTGTAATTGAAGACCATAATATAAATTCATCAAGTCGAAGGATGTACTACCTGATTTATAATCAATGACCTTAACATAAAGCTTGCCATCCTGTTCATATAAATCAACTCGGTCAATACGTCCTCTTAAGTTTAGATATCGATCCGCATGAGAAAAATATTGTTCATAGCTTCCAGGTTCAAATACTCCCTGTTGTAATTGATGCGTTAAGGTCTTCGTTGTCCTTTGCAATATCCTCTCGACTCTGGTTGCTAAATAAGCACTTCGTTTCGAACTTTCTAAAATTCCATTTCCAAAATTCTCTACTGCCTCTTTCACACATCGTTCTCCTAATGAGATTCGAACATCCTCTGGCAGTTCATGCCATGAGATTCCTAACTCTTTTAAAGCTTTAGAAAACCGTTCCAATGCCTCATGAAACAAGCTTCCAATATCAGGCATGGAAATCTTATATTCCTGACGTTCCTCTAAACTTAAACCGTACTGAAGAAAATGTGCAAAGGCACATGCTGCATACTTTTCCATACGGGTCACACTACCAAGTAAAGTTTCTCCATAAAGCTTTCTTGCTACTTCTTTGGTTAAGCCTTGCTCGTAGTTTTGATAAAATACCCCTTGTAATACCCTGTCTAAGGAAATCCTTCCTTTGATTTGACCACTAGCGTATAAGTGATATACTTCTCTCCAAAGATTAGGTTGTTCTCCTTCATAATCACGAAGAATAGAAATTAGATAACTTAATCCTTGATCCGTACCAAGCAGTTCATCTTCTCTAGATTTTTTATCTGCATCATAAATCTTAAGCTTCGGAACTATTTTATTTATCTTTCCAAGCAAATAAGAAGCACGAATCGACTTCCCTGAAACATCTAATTTACTGTAATAAAGATACAGCTTATTCTGTGGCTTTGTTAAATTAAGATAGAGATAAAACTCGGTAAGATAAGCAGTTTGACGTTTCGTAGGAGATAATTCAATTTCGTTATCCGCAAATAATTGACGCTCTGCATCGGATAAGATACCACCGCCAGGATTTGCTTTTGGTACAATACCATCATTAACCCCTAAGAAAAATAATGCTTTGATATCTTTTAGTCTGGTACGTTCGATATCACCAACCAGAATCTGATCAATACTTGGAGGAATCAAACCAACTTTCGCTTCGCGAAAACCCGTATCAAGAATATCTTTAAATTCCTTTAATGGTAATACATCCTCTCCAAGTAGTTCTACCATTCGGTCAAAAATTTCAAGAACCATCCGATAGATTTGCTCATACTCTTTGGCTCTTAGTTTATCTTCTTCCTCCCCATGCGCCTTAAACTTTTCAACAAATATATGAATCTTTTCTTCGATATGATAAGTACACAATAAGTCATAAAGAGCGGTTATGCATTCCCTTACCGAGGAATTCTTATCTTTTAAAGTTTCATAAAGTGGTGTAAACTCTTTTAATATACGCTCTCTCACATAATTGACTTTCTCTAAGTCAACCTCATAATTGGTTCGGTACATCCTCTGCCATTCATGCTCATAGCGGTATTTTCCTCGAATTCCAAACGCTATGACATAGTTTTCAAATAGGTCTATCTCTTCCAACGTAAAATCTGTTAATCCACACTTTAAGAAACGAAAAATTGCTTCATAATCAAAATTGCGAGTCACTACATCAAGTGCTGAACGCAGAAACTCCACCACGGGGTTTGTTAATATATTCTTCTTATGATCCACAAAACAAGGTATACCAGCTAGCTCTAACTCTCTTTTTACAATATCACCATAAACCTCCATAGCACCAGAAACGATAGCGATATCTTTATAACGGTAATGTTCTTCACGAAGTAATTTTGTAATCTCTATTACTGCATGACGTGCCTCTGCCATTGGATCTTTTGCTACCGTAATTGATATATCATCTTGCTCCTCAGTAAACGATCTATAAGGATATCGAAAGATATTTTTTTCCAATGCTGAAAGTGCCCTGCTATTATGAAAACGATAAGAGAACCCACCATTTTCTGATGCAACAAGAATCGGAGGTTTTATCTCTATCCGTTGCGTAATTGCAAGGTCCGTAAGCTTTTCCACCATCTTACCACTAAGGTAAAATAATTGATGTTCCTCCTGATTCCTATGAATTTGACTTTCATCCATTGTTATTGTTACTGTAACTGACTTAGCCTTTTTCATTAAGTGGGAAAGAAGTTTATATTGCGATGGTGTAAAGCCTGTAAACCCATCCAAACATATATCACAGTCATTTACAAAAGAGGAATCATCAATAACATCACAGAGAAGATCTAAGATTTCCTCTGAGTTAATATATTTATCCCGAAGGAACTCTTCATAAGCTTGATAGATGGTCATGATATCCGTTAATTTATGATTAAGAAGTGGTTTTCCTTTGGCTACATCCTTCATTTTTTCCAGTTCTTCCGTATGAATGCTATATTGGGCTAATTCGGAGATAATGGATTTCATCTCTTCTATAAATCCCTGCTTTTTTACATTCGCACCAAATAAAATCAGGTCATTACGCTTCTCCATCATCACTTTCTTAACAATCATACTTTTCCCGGTATCTTCAAGAACCAAGCGATCATTCCCGCCAGTTTCCTCAAAAATGCGATACGCCAAACGAAGGAAGCTAAGAATATCAATGTTATGAATACCCTTCCTTGGGTGCATCGTTACCAAGTCTTTTTGAGTTTGGAGCGTAAATTGTTCCGGCACTAGTATTAGAAATTTCCCATTTGGCTCCTTTTGCGAACTCTCAATTACTTGTTTGTATAGTTGATAGGACTTTCCTGCACCGGAACCCCCTATTACAAATTGAAGTGACATTCTTCATCCTCCTTTCCAATTTAATATTTTGGTACATCGTACGAAATAGTACTCTTAAAAAATCATTTCACTGTTTTAGTTGCTGAATGAACGTTGCCTCTGGTCTAACATAATTTTCTTATAATTTTCCTACCTATTTTTATCATTTAGTAAATGACATTAAAGTATATCTAAAGTAAAGAATATAACACTAAAATAATGCATAACATGATACCTATGGTTTCTCTATTTAATCTTATCATATTTTTAATCATCGATTAATAAACTGTATAAAGCATAATTGGGAGGAAAAACAGATGTCAAATACAAAAATAGTTGTAATTAAACTTAAACAGATAATATATGGAGCAATTTTTGCAGTATTAGGCATTGTACTACTAATATTACTTCTGGCTTTGTTTCGATCCGGCAAGAAGGATTCTGGAGCAAACGAAGATACTGCAAAGTACATACCAGGTGTTTATACCTCAGTAGTTGCCCTAAATGACAGTACACTAAATCTGGAAGTTATTGTTGATAAAAATCACATTAATTCGGTTCAGTTGATTAACCTCGATGAAGCCATAACAACGATGTATCCACTAGTTGCACCGTCCATCAAATCCATTGCAGATCAGCTATGTAATGATGTCGATATTGCCTCTATTCAAATCGAAGAGGATAGCAAATACACACAGACTCTCCTATTAGATGCTGTAGAGCAAACTCTTGAAAAGGCGCTTATTACACCAGTAGATCACTCCGTGGATAAGCAAGCGGATACGAAAAAATGATTACCTAATCTTGCTTTCATACATATGTGAGTACTTATCCTGACTTTCTTTCCCTAAAATCGGGTTGTTGCAAGTAATTGCAGCAACCCGATTTTTGTTATAATTATAAATAGCAGGTTTATTTCGCACTAGCCAAGATGCCTGTTAAATGGGCATGTGATTATCTTAAAATACTTTCTAAGTCTCTCATCCACAAAGAAACCGAAGCATCACTTGGCATACGAAGATCCCCGCGAGGAGAAACTGCTACGGAACCAACTTTAGGTCCGTCTGGTAGACAAGAGCGTTTATATTGTTGTTGAAAAAATCTACGATAAAATGTCGTTAACCAGCGGTAAATTGTTTCCTTTGTATAGTCTCCATGAAATGCATATACGGCCAGACGATATATTTTTGATGGAGTAAATCCAAATCTTAATACATAATACAAGAAGAAATCATGTAACTCATATGGACCTACTACATCTTCTGTTTTTTGTACTATTTCTCCGTCTTTTGGAGGAAGAAGCTCTGGACTGACAGGGGTATCTAAAACATCCTTCAATACATTTCTAAGTGTATTACTCTTAGCATCTTCTGCAAAATATGCAACCAGATAACGAACCAATGTCTTAGGAACGGAAGCATTGACACCATACATCGACATATGATCCCCATTATAAGTTGCCCACCCTAAGGCAAGCTCTGACATATCTCCAGTACCAACAACAAAACCATTCACTTGATTTGCGATGTCCATTAGAACTTGAGTACGTTCTCTTGCTTGTCCATTCTCAAAAGTGACATCATGCTTATTAATATCATGATTAATATCCCTAAAATGAAGCTCTACCGCCTCATTGATTCTGATCTCACGTAACGTAGCGGATAATTCCTGCACTAATAGGATAGCATTTTGGTAAGTACGATCTGTTGTTCCAAAACAAGGCATTGTTACTGCTACAATTCCCTTAGGATCAAGCTCTAACATATCAAAAGCTCTTCTAGTCACCAAAAGTGCCAAGGTAGAATCAAGCCCTCCAGAGATACCAAGTACAACAGAGTTACATCCAGTATGCTGTAAACGTTTTTTTAGTCCTAACGCCTGTATATGAATAATTTCA
>DPVV01000111.1 GCA_003526525.1 Lachnoclostridium phytofermentans
CGCTCTTCCGATCTAATCGTGTTAAGAGAATTAAGCTTACGTCAGGAAGAACTGAATCAAAGGATTGATACATTACAACAACAGTTTCAAAGCTTTGATAAAGAATTACTACATAATATGTTATCATTGTTTCATGCAACGTGGCCTAAGGAGCAGGAAGAAATTATCTGTTATGTTGGATATATACCAAGATGCCCTAGAAATTGCGTTACGAAAGAATTTTTTGTCACAAGCTCAATGGATATTGAAACGAATATAAAAGCATCAATTCATGAAATCAATCATTTTGTTTTTTATGAAAAATGGAAGCAGATGCATGGATTTCCAGAAGGAGTTGAGCCAATGCATCCGGAAATTTTATGGTTTTTGGAAGAATTGATTGTAGATCCGACTTTAAATGAACCTATGCTTCAAGAGATAGTACCGATTCCTCAAAAGGCTTATGAGCAATTCTATGTTCAAAAAATAGAGGGAACCACAGTAATGACACATATAAATGAACTTTATAAACATAAGGTAAGTATTGAACAATTTTTAGAAGAAGCTCATGAATTTATAAAAAAGCATCATTTAACGTTAGTCAAAACGTGTGGGTAAGAGTTAGAGTTAGAGTGGAGAAGAACATTCCAAAGAGGTAATTTAGTTTTGGATGTTTTAACTTCACTCTTTTTATTTGGTAAGGAAAATTTGAAAAGTGTGTTTATTATTGCTACATCTTCTTTGATATTGAATAATATGGTTCCTCATTTTGGAGATACTAGTCTACAAAAGTAAAAGGAGTGAAAAAATGCAGACGGATAAGCGATTAACGAAAGCATATAAGCATGCTAATGTAATGAATTTTGATAAAAACTCTAAGTTTATAATTTTTAGTGATATGCATCGAGGAGATGATTCTATCTCGGATGAATTTGCGAAAAATCAAAGTATTATGGTTGCTGCATTAAGGCATTATTATAAAGAAGGTTATACGTACATTGAGGCAGGAGATGGGGATGAATTATGGGAGCATCCAAGGTTTCAAACAATACGGGCAGCTCATACGGATATATTTACAGAGTTAAAGAAATTCTATCAGAAAAATAGAATGTTTATTTTATATGGAAATCATAACATCTTTTTAAGAAATCGATACTATGTTGCGAAGCGCTATTATTATTTTTATGATGAATATCTAGGGAACAGACAGAAGTTATTTCCAAACTTAAAACCAATGGAATCACTTCTGTTGCGAGAAAAACATTCGAAGCAAAAGATATTAATTGTTCATGGTCACCAAGGCGATTTACTGAATGACCAAATTTGGTTTATCAATATGTTTTTCTTACGTTACTTTTGGAGATTTATGCACCTTGTGGGTTTTAAGAACCCATCTAGTCCAGCGAAAAATATCTATAAAAGGCATAGAGTTGAAAAAAATTATGACGTTTGGATTAAAAAGCACAAGGTGATTTTAGTATGTGGCCATACACATCGTCTAAAATTTCCGAAACCAGGAGAAGTATCGTATTTTAACAGCGGATGTTGTATTAATACAAAAGGGATTACTGGAATTGAAATTGTGAATAATAAGATTATGGTGGTGCAGTGGAGAATGGAGGCAGACGAAGAAGGAATCTTCCGTGCTGTTCGCCGTGTTATTCGTGGACCAAAACCAATCAGTCATTTCCGTCATTAAACGAAACTTAAGAGAAAGAGTGTACAAGTCATAAATTCTTAGTTATAATAAGAAGAGGATAGTACAAGCAGAAAGGGAAAAAGATGGAACCAATTAAACCATATAAGAAAAGTTTTGAGTATTCCTATACATTAGGAGCTTTTCCAACCATAGAAATGATAAAGAGTAGACCTGATATTGTAAAAGGAGTATATATTCATAGCACGTTTACAGATAGAGAACATCTGGAATCGATATGCAAAGAAAACCATATACCGGTACTTCAAGGGGATAAAACAATAGCAAAGGTTAGTGATAAAGAGAATGTATTTGTGGTGGGGGTTTTTGAAAAGTATACCTGTACCGTAGATACTACAAAATCTCAAATTGTGTTAGTAAATCCAAGTAATATGGGGAACTTAGGAACGATACTGCGAACAGCGGTTGGTTTTGGAATCCATGATGTTGTGTTCATCGAACCTGGAGCAGATGTTTTTAATCCTAAGGTTGTACGTTCCTCTATGGGGGCATTATTTCGTTTACGACATCAGTATTTTGAAAGTTTTTCTGAGTATCAAAAACAAAATCCAAATCATGAAATCTTTACGTTTATGTTAAATGGTAAAAAGCCGCTAACGATTAATGATTGCCCGAAACCAAAGCTTTTTTCATTAGTTTTTGGAAATGAAGCTACGGGGTTAGACGATTCCTATCTATCGGTAGGAACCAGCATCATTATTCCGCAATCGGAAGAAGTGGATTCTTTAAATCTTACAATAGCGGTAGGGATTGGAACATATTTATTTACACAAAACAGTTAACTTCAGTGTTAAACTTAAGTTAACGGAAGGTTAATTCTTATATTGAGATAAAAAATGATTATCCACTACTTAAGGCGATTAGGGATAATCATTTTTTACTTTGCACCTTTATTAATATATTAAATGAGAGTAATGCGATGATGAGCATATCGAGACTTATCTTGTGTTCTATGGTGTACCAGAAGGCGATATATGGGGATTTTAAAATCATCTTGTGATATAAAAATTGCTTATAAAGTTTGCATAGTATGTTGAAATCAGTATAGAAAAGTAGCTAGAGAAATCAATGTATATTCGCTTGTATCATCAGGGATTAAATGGTAATATTAATCAAGGAGTAATCGAGACGGGGTTAGCCTCCCGGAAGCTTTAGATTAAGCTTTGAAATTAACCAAAAAACTAATGAACAAATTATTTAGCGTCAATATTCAGCAACAAGACAAGAGAAAGGACGAATGAGAAGTGAAAAATCTAAAAAAAGTTATTTTATTTAGCATTACAATTGTGTTTATTATGTTTTATCCCGGTCAGGAAATTCATGCAGCTAAAAACTATAAGACATCAGTTAAATTAGATGGCTCTGATATTTATGATCCGGATAGAACAATTGACAAATGCATCATAAGTTACATCTGTTCTGATTTAGAAATAAGGAATTATGATGATATTGTGTTAATTGATAAGAAGGTTCAGTCGAGAGAAATATACGTTGATTATACTGCTAGATTTAAGAATACGGGATTGGAGGATGACTATAGTTACATAACAGTTAACGGAAATTATGGGGACGAAGAGCTAGAGGAGCAAATCAAAAAAGTTTTGTCTGAGGTGGAAAATGACATTGAGGAAATAATAGACATAGACTATGAGATACAATCGGTAGTTTATGAGATTACCTATCAATTCTATGAGGAGCCGGATCCATCCAAGGATGTTGTTACCAAAGAGGGGTTTGTGCTTCGAGATGCAACAACACTAGTTAAGTACCAAGGCTCGGCGAAGAATGTTGTTATTCCGAAAGGGGTTACCGTGATTTTGGAGGGAGCTTTTCTGGACTGTACCCAAATAACAAGTATAAAAGTACCCCAGGGGGTTACGAAAATAGGTGATAAAGCCTTTAGAGGTTGCACTAAATTAAAAACCATTTCACTGCCGGAAGGACTTGTGTCGATAGGTGAATATGCATTTGATAGCTGCGAAAGTTTAACAGAAGTTAAAATACCTAAAGGAGTTACTAAGATTAGTAGTATGATTTTTTATGATTGTATTAAGTTGACTAGTGTTTCTATTCCTGATGGTGTGACACTTATTGGTGATAATGCATTCAATGGGTGCATTAGCCTTAAGTCGATTGAAATACCAGATAGTGTTACCGTGTTGGAAATGAGAGCCTTCATAGATTGCGAAAGTTTAACATCGATTAAAATTCCTGATGGTGTTACGAATATTCCAGAACAACTGTTTTTGGGTTGCTATAAGCTAAAAAAGGTAAATATTCCGGAGGGTGTTACATTAATAGGAATAAGAGCATTTGAATCTTGTAAAAGCTTAACCTCTATATATCTTCCTAAGAGTGTTACCTTTATAGGGCACTATGCATTTCGCGAATGTTATAAATTACAGACTGTAAATATTCCGAAGGGTGTTACAAAAATTAATTATTATACATTTTCATCTTGTCGAGAATTGACAAATATTGAAATACCGAATAGTGTTACAGAAATTGATTCTTTAGCATTTTCCAACTGTAATTTTAAGTCTATTGTTATTCCTAAGACGGTTAAAATAATTGGTCGGGGTGCATTTGCCGGTAATCCTCTTACATCTGTTATAATAGAAAACGGTGTGGAAGTCATAGGTGAGGATGCTTTTTTTAATTGTAATGACTTAAAATCAATATATATTCCATACAGTGTCACGACCATTGGTAAGTTTGCATTTGTCTGCGAGAATTTAAAAAAGATTACCATTGCAAATCCATGGTGTGAGTTATTTGAATATAAGTATGAGAATATTTTCTGTGACCAGACATTGGATGTAATACCAAAAGGTGTCAAGATACATGGTTACCTTGGATCGACTGCAAACGAACTGAGTACACTGCTGGGCCTACCGTTTGTTAAAATTGATAAAACAGAAATGGATTATCCTGAGCTAAAAAATAAACCTGTAATAAAAATAAAGGGAGTAAAAAGCAGCTATACATTAGGCATTGGCAAGGAATTAAAAATACCTTATACAATTGAGAATGCTGGAGAAAAGAAAGCTGTTGTTACAGGAGGAGATTATGAGACTGAGATCAGTGACGGTTTGTCTTTGGTAACTGAAGTTACTAAAATTCAGAATGTAACACAGAAATATGTTATTATCAAAGGTGTGAATAAGGGAAAGGCAACTATTCAGATAAGAGTAGGTGCTGTAACCAAAGAATTTAAGGTTAATGTAAAATAGTAATGATAAGAGCGTAAGTCCGTTTCATGCGGCATGAGTGTCATCAGTCTAAGCTTCAATAAGATTTATTTTGAGTGCTTAGATCAGAGGTTTCTTTCCTTTTTGTTTAGAACCATCTCAGTTAACAAAGAAATGCTAACTGGGATGGCTTTCTTTTTTCTGTTTATAATAAGTGCTATAAGATTTTATATTATAATTTACAATTCTCCTAAAAAATAATAATAGAAACTAATATTATCTTTTAGGAGATTGAAGCTTATAAATCAATCGTTTAGATGGCAATAGGGGCTACCATAAAGGTTGGTTGATAAGGAATTGATAAAAGTTAAGAAAAATCGCACTGCTTAAGCATTTGAAAGAAAGAAGGAATGAAAAAAAATTGAATTGACATATGCTTCTAATGGAAGTATATTGATATTAGTACACAGCGATTGCTAGATATTTTTAATAAAAATAGTAATGAAATTTATTATTGTGTATTCAATAAGAAGTTTTATTTAAGAAGTGACATGATTTCTTATTATAATCATATACAATAACAATAGTTATGAATTAAAATTAAAAAATAGCGTAAGAATGATATATGACACTTTTGAAAGGAGTGATAGAATGAGTGAAAATCATAAAGATAATAGAATAGAAATCAAATCACCTATCGATAATGAAGTATTAGGTACAGTTCCTGCGATGACAAGAGAGCAAGTGGATGCAAAACTAATCGAAGCCAGAAAAGCTTTTAAGGAGTGGAAGGGTATTCCTCTTTTTGAAAAGGCAGATAGAATTAATAAAGTTGCAGACTTATTGATGGAACATATCGATGAACTCTCTGCCTTACTTATGAAAGAAATAGCAAAGGATGAAAAGTCAGCTCGTTCTGAAGTTTCTAGGACTGCAGATTTTATACGATTTACTACTGATATAGCGAAAAGTATGCAAGGAGAAACGATTCAAAGTGATCGTTTTCCTGGCTTTAGCCAAGATAAAATATCCATGGTTACCAGAGTCCCTTTGGGTGTAGTACTTGCAATTTCTCCATTTAATTATCCAGTGAATCTAGCAGCTTCCAAAATAGCACCTGCGTTAGTTGCTGGTAATACGGTTGTGTTTAAGCCTGCAACACAGGGTTCCTTAAGTGGTGTTTATTTGGCAGATTTATTTTACAAAGCTGGTATTCCAGAAGGTGTTTTATCGGTAATCACCGGAAAAGGCTCTGAAATAGGTGACTATGTGGTAACACATAAAGGTATTGATTTTATTAACTTTACTGGTAGTACGGAAGTTGGTAAACACATATCTGAAATCACATCGATGGTTCCAGTTATGATGGAGCTTGGTGGAAAAGATGCTGCCATTGTTTTAAAAGATGCTGACTTAGATCTTGCTGCAAAAAATATTGTTGCTGGAGGTTATTCTTATTCCGGCCAAAGATGTACAGCAGTGAAACGAATTTTAGCAGATGAAACCATTGCAGATTCTTTAGTTGAGAAAATGAAAGTATTAGTTGAACAATTAAAGACGGGAAATCCTTCTGAAAAGGATGTTACGATTGTACCACTCATCAGCGAAAAGGCAGCTGATTTTGTGTGTGGATTGATTGATGATGCACTTGAAAAGGGAGCAACTTTAATTACTGGTGGAAAGAGAAATGGAAACTTAATAACTCCAACACTATTTGATAATGTCACAACTGATATGAGAATCGCCTGGGAAGAACCATTTGGTCCTGTATTACCTGTTATGCGAGTTAAAACCGTCGAGGAAGCGATTAAAATTGCGAATGAATCGGATTATGGATTACAAAGTGCTGTATTTACTCAAAATATTAACGATGCTTTCTCAGTTGCAGATAAATTAGAAGTTGGTACTGTTCAAATTAATAATAAAACAGAACGTGGACCAGATCATTTCCCATTCTTGGGGGTAAAATCCTCAGGTCTTGGAACACAAGGAATCCGTTATTCCATTGAAACTATGACACGTCCTAAAGCTACCGTTATTAATTTACATTAATACGATATAGAGATCAAGAATTAATATGATTTAGAGATATAAGAATTAATAGGATACATGAATTCTTATATCTCTTTTCTTATTACCTCTATATGGAGTATGATTAAAAAAGGGATTAAGAAGTTTCATCATTACAAAGTACACTAAATATTTAGTAATGGAGGGATATAATGATTTGCTATAGGATGTTAAAGAATGTAGAAATGGAAACATTACATATTGCCTTTGTGGAAGCATTTTCTGATTATCAAGTTAAAATTGACTTACCTTTTTGGAAGTTTCATCAGATGTTAAAACGGAGGGGATTTGATCCTGAACTCTCGATAGGAGCATTTGAAGACGAGAGATTAGTTGCATTTGTTCTAAATGGTTATCGTGATTGGAACGGGAAGAAAACTGTATACGATTTTGGGACAGGTGTGGTAGTAGACTATAGAAGACGTGGTATTACAAGTGAAATGCTGCAACGAATCAAAGAAAAAATGAGAGAAAGAGGAATAGACCAGTATCTACTGGAAGTATTGCAGACGAATCAATCTGCAGTTTCACTATATCAGAAGCAAGGATTTCATATTCAAAGAACTTATTCTTGCTATCATTTAGATAAGAACAATTTATCTCAAAGTACTACATACAGCGTGGAAAGTGTGGAAAGCATCGAATTAGAAATGTTATATGAGTTTTGGGATTTTAAACCTTCCTGGCAGAATTCTATCGAATCTGTAAAAGCGGTATCGGAAGACTTTCATTATGCTATAGTAAGAAATGATAACATAATCATTGGCTATGGAATCATCGATAAAAGGACTGGTGACATACCTCAAATTGCGGTTCATAAAGAATATAGAGGAAAAGGGATTGCAAGCAGTATTCTATCAGAACTTGCTAAAAATACAGAAGCCATGAAGCTAAGCATACTTAATATTGAAATACCTTTAAGGTCAATGGAGGAATTTTTGTTAAAGGTAGGTTTTACCTCTTATGTAGGACAGTATGAAATGCTTTTAAAGGTGGAATAGTAGAATAGGGCTAACAAATACAGCTAACAAATAGAGCTAATAAATAGAATTATCGAATAGAGCTATCGAATACAGCTATCAAATAGAGCTAACAAATAGAGTTATCGAGAGTTAGCGAATAGAGTTAGCAAATAGAACTGGTTAAGCTAGAAATAAAAGATTGCATATATAGACTGAACATAGAATAAGGAAAAACAAATCAGTAAGGGAGGGAAAAAGATATGTTACCATCTTTATTTATATGTCATGGTGGCCCATCCATCGTATTTGAGAAGAACGAATATACCGCATTTTTGAAAGAATATAGTTCAAAAATTAAACCGAAGGCAATTGTTGTTTTTACAGCTCACTGGGAAAACGAAATTACTACAATTTCTTCAATGAATGGTGTTTATGACATGATTTATGATTTTTACGGTTTTCCAAAAGAACTATATGCTATTAAATATTTAGCAAAAGGATCTCCTGAAATTGCTTTAAAAGTAAAAAGTCTGCTGGAAAATAAGGGTATCGAGAGTTGTCTTGATGAAAAGAGAGGACTTGATCATGGAACATGGGATATCTTGTATCTCATGTTTCCGAAGGCAGATATACCTGTGATACAAATTTCAGTGAATCCATTTATGCCAATGGAGGAGCAATATAAAATAGGAGAAGCGTTAAAGTCCGTTGGTGAAGAGGATATTCTTGTCATTGGCAGCGGCTCAACCGTTCATAATCTGAGTACTCTAGCTGATGTAAAGGAGCCAATTCGCTGGGCTGTGGAATTTGATGATTGGTTAATTGAAAAGGTAGAAAACAAGAACCTTGAGGAGTTGTTTTCTTATCAAAACCTAGCTCCTCATGCGAAATTAGCTGTTCCCAGAGAAGAACATATTGTTCCGTTATTTATTGCTCTTGGAAGCGGGCAGAGAAAGGAACCGAATTTACTTCATCGTAGCTATAGCTTTGGAACACTTACGAATCTGGCTTTTGAGTTCTAAAATCTTATATTTTTATATGATGATGGAATTTGCTAGAGGCTTTATGGTCGAAGTGGGACCCATTGACAAGATTAAAGAAGTATATTAAGAAAGTAAGAAAAAGCTGATTTTCCTAGCTAAGTAAATGTGCTTTAGGAAAATCAGCTTTTTTAATATAAAAGAAATTTTACCGCAATTTCCTATATATTTAGCAAGAAATTAAACATTGAGAAACGTGTCTCAATCTTCGAACTTGTAAATTACATCATTCAAATTATAATCTATGAAATTATCTTTTCATCCTGAAACAAGAAGATACCTTTACCACAGCCCACCGGTTTTCCATTTAATAGCCAGTCTGCGTAAGCTCGTTGCAATGATGTAGTTCTTGGTAACTCGGATAATGGCTTATCTGTGTCTTTGTAAAAAATTCTCCATAAATCATACTTATTTTCATCAATTTCTGTACTATATATGGTAAATAATTTTATAAAGTTTAAAATATTTGAATCCTTTGGAAGGAACTCTAAGTGATAAGGGAATAGTAACCAAGAGTTGCATACAAACACAGTAGGGCGCTCTTTAAAATATTCCTTATAAAACTCTGCAGCTTTGCCAAAGGAGTCCATAC
>DPVV01000220.1 GCA_003526525.1 Lachnoclostridium phytofermentans
TTCCGTACTGTAGAAGGCATGAACGCTGCACTTGAAAGTGGAGCATGTGACTTTATTGGTATTGCTCGTCCACTTGCTGTTGAAACAGATTTAACTGACCGTTTAATCGCAGGCCAAGATGTTCGCTACGCCGTAAAACCAATTAAAACAGGTTTACCTTTTGTCGATAAAATGGCAATTATGGAAATCATTTGGTACGCAGCACAATTTAAAGCAATTGGGCAGGGTAAAAAACCAAATCCAAAACTATCGCCTTTAATTGTGTTTTTAAATTACGCGAAGGGCAATATTAAGGCCGTTGTTCAGGGGCGCGTGAATTCACGTAAGTCTGCATAAATAAATTACCAAGCAATAGCCCAGTAAGTTTGAAAAGTAGAAGCAGACCATTGACCTTTAATTAAAGCATTTTTAAAGGCGGATCTGTTTTCTATCTGGGTCAGATAACGCTGTATATGTTTAAACTGGCTGTAATTTGATGAGCTGGCCAGTAATGGAAACCACATCAAAATATCAGCAGTAGTAAACTGATCTCCCGCGAACCATAAGTGATGTTCTAAATGTTTATCAATCATACTCATGTGTCGTTGTAATGATTGATTGAGATAGCCTTGATCAAATCCATATTTTAAAAGCTTAGGAACGAAACGGACCAGAAAAGGCGTACGCTCAGCAATTTGTTGAAAGATTTGCTTGAGTACCAGATCTGGAATGAATGTCGCCTCACAATAATTCTTCCAATAATAAAAGTTTTGAAGTTGTTGGCTTAGTAAATTGTTCTGGCTCAGTTGTGGGTGTAAATGAGAGAAATAATCTAGAATTGCTGAGGTTTCAGCCAAAATTGAAGTTTGCTCTTGTTCAATAATTTCGAGAGTTGGAAATTTTGATAGTTGATGTGGTGAGTTATTATTTTTGTCTTCGTCCGAATGATATTTAGTGATGAGATCATAGTTGAGCCCTAATTCTTCTAAAAACCAAATAATGCGTTGAGAGCGTGAATTTTGTAAATGAAATAATCGAATTTGCATGTCATGTTCAAATTATAGTTTTGATCTATTTTTAGTATAGGGTAGAACATACCTTAAGTATAATAAAATATTTATAAATCATAAATTTATAATATTTTATATGAGGGAATAAAGGCCACCGTATTTTTAGACAGTGGTTTTTTTAATGACTAATATCCCTAGTGAGATCTTACGCGGTAAAAGGCTGATGTTTGGTTCTTTTAATTTAGAACGTATAGCTTATACCTAATTGAACAGTACGTGATTCACCAAGATAGGCATATAAATTAAAAGCACTTTCATCATAAACTCTGTCAAAAATTTTCTTCACATCTAAGTTAAGGCGTAATTTTGGTGTTGCTTGATAATAAGATACGATGTCGGTAACCGCATAGCCATCAATAATTTTCAAGCAGGTCTAAGTTGACCAGCAATATTTAACTCAATGCCACGGCTACGAACTTTACCTGTTGCCACTTTATAGGCTGAATCAACAGGATCTAGGTTTAAGACATTTTCTTTATTGGCGTAAAAAATAGCGGAATCAATTGATAACATATTATCAAGTGCTTGCCATATATTGGTTGTATAAAATTCAAAGTTATAAGTTAAATTTTTGTAAAGTTATAGATGATAAAATGAGCTTGTAAGTTCTAATAAAAATTAATAAGTGGTTTTTGATTTTAAAGGATTTTTGATAATTTTAAAATAGTAAGTAATAGAGATAAAATTTTAGTTAATCTATGTAATATGAAATTAAAAATAGTAGTATGTTGACTTTTTATTGATCAACGGATAAAGCTGTACTTATCTTAATCCTTAAGATAAGTATAATGCTATATATATAAGTAAATAATTAACCTTCTATCATGTGGAAGGTTAATTAATAAAAATGTAGAAAATAATATTTTTAATTTAAATAATGAAAGTCATAAGTAAAGAAGTATATTGAATTTTCTTATATAAATATACTAATTAATAATATATTTTTACTTTTTGCTGATCATTAGATTTTTATATTTATAAGAGTAATTGTTCTTTAAATCATCATTTGTTAAAGATAGTAGTTTTTTAAATTCAGTTGAGTTTAATATAAAGTAAGTAGTATATAATATAGAACTAAGAGTTAAAAAGGTAAGCATTGAATACAAGCCAAATGTATTGACTATATATAATGTTAATAAGGCTCCAGTTGCTTGTCCAATACAAGATATAAAAATAACATTTGATATTAATTTTGTGCGAATATTCTCTGGATATAAAACTAACCTAAAAGTTGATAATGATATGTTTAGATTTATTAATGATATGCCAAATAATAATGAAGCTATAAAAATGAGATGAATAATTCCAAGAGTTAAGAGAATGGTTGAAAATATAATTGTAAAAATTGATATTAGCATAGAATAATAAACACCAAAATAATTTTCAATTTTCTTGGTCAAGTAAAATGCACCTAATAGTACACCTATACCAAACATAGTATCTGAAATCCCAACAATAATTGTAGCATCTTGTTTGCTATTAACTAAAGTGGAAAATTTTGGTATTAAGACGAATAATACAGCTGCAGATATAACGCCAATAAATAAATTAACTGAAAGCATAGTTTTTTCAAGTGATAATTTTAAACAAGAGATAAGAATATTAAGTGGATTGTATTTATTTTTAGCAGATTCAATATTAATATTGGTATTTTTAAGTGCAGATTGGCATAGAATGTAAGCTGCTATCAATATAAAGAAAGCAATAAGTAATGTAGTACTTACACCAAGATAGCTAGTTGCTGTGGCAGCAAAAATGGGACCAATTATTCGAGATATACTTCCAAAAATACGCCGTATTCTAATAGCATTTCCAATTTCTGATAATTTAATTAATTGAGGTATAGTAGAATCTGCTAATGGCTCAC
>DPVV01000206.1 GCA_003526525.1 Lachnoclostridium phytofermentans
AAAGAGTTGCTTGATAAAGTTAAATCAGGAGAAGCAAACTATCACTTTATCGAAATCATGGGATGTCCTGGTGGCTGTGTCAATGGTGGTGGTCAGCCTCAGGTTCCAGCAAGCGTTCGTAACTTTACAGACATACGCGCTCTTCGTGCTAAGGTTCTCTACGACTCAGATGCAGCAAATCCTTTCCGTATGTCTCATGAAAATGAAGCAGTGAAGAAAGTTTATGAGGAGTTCCTTGGTGCTCCTGGAAGCCATAAGGCACATGATATCTTGCATACAACTTATGTTAAGAGATCTATTAACTAAATATAGACAATAAAAATAAATAAAAAATGTCTCTGCACATGTATTAACTGCTGAGACATTTTTTATTTTAACTATAAAAGTTGTTAGTCCAAATTCATCTTGGAAGATAGTTTTCATATACCTCTTCGATTACTATATTCCATATAAAGCAAGGCAACTCCAATAATTGATTAATCTACAACATCATTTTTTAGATCTTTACATAGTTCGAATATTCGATCCATATCAAGATTGAAAAAGAAATAATATTTACCATTAATTGATATCGTTCTTTCGCCATCTGCGATAACAAAAGTGAGTAATATCACGTATCCTAACTTTTTGAATTACCCTATAATTTTTTATTGCTACAAAAGCAAACAATACTTCAGCCCCACTAATATAACAATCTTTTAAATCAAAGATAAACCAGTCAAATAGTAAAATATAATCAAGACTGCCACCAAAGAATATTTTATCAATAAGGCTACAAAATGCTCCTGACAACAATAGCACATAAATTGCTTTCGGTAATATTTTCTCCTGTTTTGCGCAAAAGCAATAATACTGGTAGATATAGTAAACTATCACTATAACGAAAACATTAATCAGTATTGCAAACCACGGGTAACTAAATATATTTACATAATTCCCAAGATAAGATTGGTTTGTGTTTACCTTCGGTCTGAAAGCAAATATTTCATCCAATATCCAAAAATTCTTATCAAAATAGTTATGCCGTATGATAGCCTTTATCACCTGGTCAAGTACTACCAAACTTGCTATTGTTATGCTTTTTTTTGCGATCGGTTTCATGAAAACATCTCTCCTCTATTTCACTTTAGAAACGAATTCGATATAATACTTCTTCTTCCACCCATTCACTATGTACCGGTTGAAATCCTAGTCTCTTATATAGTCTTCTAGCCTGTTCGTTATCTGGCTCAAAACTAATATAGACCATCTTTTGATTCTTTTCTTCTTTCATATACTGCAAAAGCTGTTTCATCGCTTCTGCTCCAAGCCCCTTTGATTGATACCTCTCATCAATCATAAATCGCACAATTAAATAATGATACTCATCTGGGTGTAAGCAATACATTAAAAATCCAACCAATTCTTCTTCCTCATAAATCGTCATTGGCATATAGTCCTTATGTATCTTCGCTTGTTCTAACGAATAGTGGTTGGATACTAAAAAGCGGCGTTGACCCTCTTTCACTTTCAGATTAATCACCGCATCATAATTGGACTCTGTAATACCCCTAAGGGACACCAAAGGATAACCTCTCCTCTCGATATGATATTCATTCGGGAATTTCCCATATACTCTTTGGTTAGTCCTTCTATTATATAGTTAAAAAGCTCCACATGCAACTAAATCTTTGTTTTATATCCTCGTAAACTTTGCTTTATATGCCCATAATTTCTGTTTATATGCTCGTAATACTATGGCTTCAAAACATCGAATCTCCCTGTTTAGATAAATTAGGATGTTACTTGTTTTGACAAATTAGAATGTTGCCTTTATGAAGTTTATATTACATATATCTATGTTAAAAACTACTTTCTTGAATTACTTTGCCACTATGATATAATATTAGTAAATTTTAGAATTTGCGAGGTTATTGTATGAATGTAAATGAGGTAAATAAAATTGTAAATGAATTAAAATCCAATATTCAGCAAGTAATTATCGGAAAAGACGATGTTATTCTAAAAGTAATAACTACCCTTATTGCAGGTGGACATGTTTTACTAGAAGATACTCCTGGTACTGGAAAAACACTATTATCCAAAGCACTCGCGCGTTCCATCTCTCTAGATTTCAGGCGCATTCAGTTTACACCAGACCTTTTACCATCAGACGTTACAGGGCTTAATATATATAATCAAAAAGAAGAATGTTTTACATTTTTAGCAGGCCCTGCCTTTACAAATATTTTATTAGCAGATGAAATTAACAGAGCAACTCCAAGAACCCAATCTAGCTTATTAGAGTGTATGGAAGAACACCAGATTACCATTGACGGAGAGACAAGGACCTTATCGGATCCGTTCTTTGTAATTGCTACACAAAATCCAATAGAAACCGCAGGGACCTTCCCACTCCCGGAAGCTCAGATGGATCGTTTTATGATGCAACTATCTATGGGATATCCTACGGAATCAGAAGAACTTAGTATGATTGATAGATATCTCTTAAACAACCCATTAACTAAGCTAAATCCAGTATGTTCTACAGAAGATATTCTTGCAATCAGAGAATATTCAAAGACTATTTTTATACATAATTCAGTACGGGAATATCTCGTTGCTATTATTCAGGCAACAAGAAAGCATCCTTTATTATCTGTTGGAGTAAGCCCTCGTGGAACATTTGCCTTGATAAAAGCCTGTCAAGTCTATGCTGCGATACAAAATCGTAATTATTGTCTACCAGATGATGTGAAACAATTGGCGCCCTGCGTATTAAAACATCGTGTTCTTTTATTTGGGAACTATAAACAGGGGGTTAATAATCATCCTATCGATGAGATTATTCAAAAAATCTCAGTACCAACCGAGGATTTTAGTGAGAAGAGGATGATATAAAATAGTTGCTAAGCCTCGAAACGAAGTTCGTGTTTTATAAAAATTACATGCTTCTTCTATTTTAATGACGGTTCAATATAACAGTCTGCATTTGCAAGAATATGTTGTATTCGATGGGTGCAATTGTTATGTATGCGTGCTAAAACACGCAGACGGGAGTTCATATGAGAATTATAACATCATTTCTTCTCATTGGTTTTGTGTACTATATTCAGCACTTTTTATATGAGAAGTATTGGGATTATAGATTAAGAGTAACACTATCTTTTGAAGATAACTTTGTAACCGAAGGGCAAAAAACTTATCTTATCGAATGTGTTGAGAATGATAAATTTTTACCTATCCCTCTCCTTCGTGTTAAGTTTTCAACCTCGAAGTACTTTTTATTTGGGAAAGAGAATAATGCAAACGTTACGGATCAGTATTATCGCCATAATGTTTACTCTATTATTCCATATCAGAAAATTACCAGAAAATATCCTTGTCTTTGTAGCAAAAGAGGTTGTTATTCCATCAATCGCATTGATTTAATTTCCCGTGACTTGTTCTTATCTGGTATACTGGCAAATCAGATGCCATGCGATAGTATGATTCATGTCCTACCGGGTACAGTTTCTCCGCTGAAATATCCAAAAAATCTGATATCAGCACTGCAGTCGATCATCCATCAGGCTGCATTAACAGAAGACCCTTTTGAATTAAAAAGCATCCGTGATTATGAACCCTATGATAATATACGCCATATTAATTGGAAACAAACCGCAAGGACAGGACATTTAAAAGTAAATACTCACTTCCCAACAACGTGGCAAAATGTATCCATTTACCTAAATCTTGATGCCAATATTGTATCACATCAAGAAGAATTGCTAGAAGAAAGCATACGAATTGCTTATTCCCTTGCTTCTATGCTGAATGAAGCAAATGTTCCTGTACGATTTTTATGTAATGGAAAGGATATTTTCACAAGTCAGACTATAAAAATGGAAGCTGGAAGTGGCAGACATTACTTAACTCAGCTAGGCATCTCTTTAGCAAGAATAGACTTAAAAAAATCCGCTGATAACTTTACCTCAACACTCGAACAATTTTTGGTACAGGATCAAATATCCCATCAACTAATATTAATTTCTAATTATCGAAAGCCTGATTTATTAGAAACTTATCATAAGCTTATGGATTGTGGGTATTCTTGTTTTTATATCATTCCAATACTAAAGTCTGTGGAGGAATTAGAAACATCGATTCCTAATTCTATGATATGGGAGGTGGACTATCTTGAAACCACGTTATCAGAAACTCCTTGATGTATTCCACCTTGGAATGCTATTACTTGTTTGCTGTACATTAACAACATTACTTTTTCAATTTGTTAAGCAAACTAGTATTGTAAGACAATCCGCTTTCTATGCTATCCTTCTGATTTTTTCTTATTTAATTAATAGTTATGTACGAAAGCACTTTTTTATTTTTCTACTACCTCATTTGGTTATATTGGTTATGTTATTCTACCTGACAATTCCTACAATGGATAAGACCCTTTGTATTATTCTATGGTCTTTTCTTATAGGATTTGATATTTTATTTTGGTGTGATATGACACGCTCCAAAGTTATTGACATGCCATTACCACTCATATTTGCTTATCCTGTACTTTATTGGTATTTAGGAAGAAGTGATATCGGTAATTATCAGACTCTCTCTTATTACTTTGGAATTTTATACTTAATGCTCGCACTTCTTTGTTCTTATTTAAAGAATACAAAGTACATTGAGCCGATAAAAGAAGATACTGGGTATACTCCAACAAAAGAAATCTTAAAGAGTAATAACCGAATGGTTTTTAGTATTTGTGGTACTCTCCTTATTGGAACCTTTTTTCTTCGATATAAACCTATAGAAGCTTTTTTATCCCATGCTTTAACTCTCATAAAACTAGGGCTTAGAGCTATTCTTTCGTTTGTTGTCAATTTATTTCATAGTGCTTCTGTCATACCCGAAATCGAAGATATGGATCTACCTGATATGCAACAAGCACCTTTACCAGAAGCAACCGCAAGCCCAATATCTAATTTACTACTGGATGTTATTATCTTTATTATTTGCTTTGCTCTTGTTACCGGATTTATCATTACTGTTTCTGTAGTAATATATCGTTTTATTAAAAAGTACCTTTATCCTCATACTCCCGCTTCTTTTACAGACGGAGATGACTTTTCCGTTATTGTAACCACTGAACGCCTTATAAGAAAAAAGCTTAAAACGGAAGTTGTTGATCTGAAAGGAAACAATAATCAAAAAATAAGGTATTATTATAAGAAAAGAATAAACCGTTTTATAGATAAAAATAAAGGTTTTGATCCGTCACTAACACCAAATGAGCGTGCCGATACCTCTGATCCTATCTCAGAGAAAGGATTAACAGAGCTTACGGCCTTCTATAATCGAGCTAGATATAGCAATGAATCTTTGAAAAAAGAAGATGCAAAAAAAGCAAAAACTTATTTATAATGATAGATTATCCTATGTTTACGTATAGTTCTAAAATTTTTATCATAAGATAGAATAAGAATTGTTCGGAGCAACACCATATGAAACATATTATAAAGCAGTTTCTTCTTTTCTCATGCCTTCTTGTATTAAGTGCTTTACTAATTTCATGTAAGAAAACAAATGCACCAGAAAAAGAAAGGGATCTAGAATTTACCGTTGTAGAGAATGCTGATCTACCAGATAAATTATTAAAATGCATCGAAGAAAAGAAAACCAATCCTTTTAAACTAACTTATGAAAATGAAGATTATCTCTACATAGTGCAAGGTTATGGGGCTCAAAAAAGCGGTGGCTATAGCATCTCTGTTGACGAACTATATCTTGCCGGCAATTGGATCTATGTGAAAACCAACTTAATTGGTCCTGGAAAAAATGAACCAGTAACTCAAAATATCACTTACCCATATGTCGTTATTAAAACAGAATTTATGGATAATGAAGTTTGCTTTCAATAATAAAAAAAGCAAAGCATTACATTCAATGCTTTGCTTTTTTTATTCATGTCAAGTTAAAGTTCACGATTGTGCTTTTTTTGTTGAATCAAAAATCATATAACAACAATATTTAGTATTATCAAAAGTTATTTTAACCACATATAGTATTTGAGTAAAGGTTTTTTTGACATTTTCTATATTTTTGTTATTAATTATCATGTAACTATTAGCTATATTGTGCACTATTTCTTCCAAATCTAGTTCTTACTACCCAAATATTAGAAAATTAAATAACAATATGCATAACATTCCAGTTGTTTATTGTGCAATATTAAATATTTAATCAAAAAAATCGAACCTACATTCCCCCCTTAATTTGACTTTAATACCCTAGTATGCTATAGTATGCTTATGAATTTGTTAGTTTTTGGATGTATCTTGACTACTAGTTATAACTTAACTTAATACTATGTCAGATGGCTTTCTGATATTATTTTTGGTTGTCCAAACGGGCAACCCTAATCTTTATTATGAAGCCTATGATTAATGGTCTCGTATCACTTACTATAACAAGCATGTAAAGCGTCAAGTTTCACAGACCGTACTGCAGATTGGAGTATAATAATGAAGCAACCAGAAAACATGTGCAAGGTAAGAAACACTGTAGTTAATAACGTAGGAAGAAGGGTAAAAATCAAAGCAAATAAGGGGCGTAATAAAGTAGATATCGCTGAAGGTATTATTGCTGAAACTTATCCATGCGTATTCTTAATTCAAGTGGAAGGTGAACTCGCCGAGTCCGTGAAAACAATGTCCTTTAGTTATACAGACGTTTTGACCAAGGAAGTAGAATTGGTACTCTGTTAATCAGTGTATCAAAATACCTAATAATATAAGGTAAATCTAACATATTAAGATGTCATTTCATGATATTACCACTTAGTTGTGGCTTATCATATTTGGCATCTTTTCTATTTTTACACATTGACATGTTACGTTTTTTTCTATATAATTAGTAATCATTATTAATATAATTATTTAGAAAGGAGTCAGGCTTGCAAACAACGAAATATAGTAGACAGAGAGAATCCATCAAAGATTATCTTGCCCATACGAAAGAGCACCCTACTGCTGATACCATTTACATGAAAGTTCGTGAAACTTATCCTAATATAAGCTTAGGAACCGTTTATCGTAATCTGAATCTTTTGGTTGAGCAAGGCGAAGTACTAAAAATCAGCTGCGGCGATGGAAGTGACCATTTTGATGGGACAACAAAACCGCATTATCATTTTATATGCACCACTTGTAATAAAGTGATGGATCTTCCTGCATTATCTCTGGATCATATCGATACCTTAGCAGGAGCAAATTTTGCAGGTAAAATCGAAGGGCATACTGCTTTCTTCTATGGCTCTTGTCCAGAATGCATCACTAAGACTTCCAATAGTTAAAGTAAGCAAGCTGCTTCAGCTGAGTTAGAAGATAAATAGAGGTTATGTAATTCTCTTATTGTGTAAAAGAAAAAACCAGGAACTTTTCTAATTGAAAGGTATCCTGGTTTTTTCTTTTCACGGCTCCTACTTCTTTCCTATTCTACTATATAATATTCTCCTATATAATAAAAGACGAACGATGCTAGGAGCACAGATTGAGGAATTGGAAAATTAATTTAAAAAAGATTGAAAAGAAGTATTGACATTTCTTTTCTTATGGTATATCATAATGATATCAGTAATGATTACT
>DPVV01000377.1:0-6269 GCA_003526525.1 Lachnoclostridium phytofermentans
TTATGGATGATAATTTCGATAAAGTGCTAACCAAAGTAATTAAACTGAATGATATTGGAGGTAGCCAAATTTCTATAAAGGAACAAGAAGTTAGCGTGGAGTATTCAAAAAATCCTAAGAAAACAATAGAAAGTGCATCAGATAACGAGATAGGGAAAGTTTATTTAACAGAGGATGGTTGGGTTGAAAGGAATTAAGTAATGCAATGGCTAGGTTGAGAGAAATTAAGCATATGTAAAATAAATGTTATGTTTCGATATTAATCAAAGATGGAGTAATAGATAGAGGAATATTCTGAAAGAAATTAAGTATTGTGAAGTAAATGGTGTTTTTTGGTGTTAAGCAGAATTGGATTTATGAATAGAGGAGTTATCTATTTAAATCCAGTTCTGCTCTTTTATTTGAACTTGAATATTATTTTATTAAAAATATTAAGTTTAGACACTGATAAAGCTCTTTCTTGATATAGAAGTAAAGAAAATTATTTTTACGACGTACTCATACTAACAGTGATCTGTTAATTACTCATTAATTACTCATTAATTACTCATCAAATACTAATGAACTCATTCTTTACGAATGGGGGATAAAATGCTAGAATTAACCGTGTGCTATAAATAAAAATGTTATTCGAGCAACATATATGGGCCGATTAGAACCTAATTATTACCTTATTATAAAAAATTACCACTAAAATGTGTTACATATGAGAACCCAAAATAAGAAAAGTAAAAGTTCAATCATTAAGCGTATACTAAAATTAATAGAGAAAGTTCTAGTGATATTGATTCAAATATTTTATGATGAAATGAAGACGTATATTTATATAATAAATAAAAAGCGCTAAGTTTTTGGTATTATAGGGGGAGTCGGTAGTTATGGAACACAAAATGATCGGACAAGGTAATACTGCCAACGTTTATGAGTGGGAAGATGGAAAGGTATTAAAATTATTTCATCAAGGATATCCTATCGATTCTGTTAAAAGAGAGTATGAGAATGCAAAGAGATTGAATTTGATGAACTTTCCAAAGCCAATGGTGTATGATATTGTTACAGTCTCAGAGCAAAATGGTATTTTATATGATAAAGTGAATGGAAATTGCATGTTTGATTGGCTTATGGCTACTGGAGATATGAAAGGCTGTGCTGAGAAAATAGCACAGCTACAAGATAAAATTAATGAGAATAAAGCATATGAATTTATGGACTATAAAGAATTCTTGCGTAACAATCTACAGCGCTTTGTTCTTACAGGAGGTATGGAAGCTAAAAGCCAGGGTGAAGAGATGCTTCACTTGCTTACAACTTTAAAAGATGGAGAGAATTTATGCCATGGAGATTATCATCCGGGCAATATTTTTATAGAAGAGGATAAGGTATCTGTTATTGACTTTATGAACTGTTGTAGGGGACCTAGAGAATATGATATTGCTAGGAGTCTATATTTAATTCAATACTCACCGATTCCGCAAAATATGCCTGGGGTAGAGGAAGTATTAAAGGTTAGAGAGCAATTAGCAGATCACTACCTGAATTATAGGAAGGTGAGTAGAGAAGAGCTGAAAGATTATTTAACTGTTATTACCGTCTCAAGAGGTGGCGAGTAGTATTATAGGAAAATAAGTGTGAAAGTAAAAGCAATATTCATGATAAGCGTTCTCTTGCAAGCAAAACAAAAGTAACGAAGAAATGAGGAAAACTATGTATAAAATCTTAATGATAGAAGACGACATGACCATTGCAAAGGCAATTAAAGAACATCTGTGCAAATGGGGTTATGAAACAGAATATATCACCGATTTTCAGAATGTAACAGAGCAGGTAATAAAGTTCGAACCTCATCTAGTTTTATTAGATGTTTATCTGCCTTATTATAATGGCTTTCATTGGTGTAGTGAGATAAGACGGGTATCGAAAGTGCCCGTAGTGTTTTTGTCATCCGCCGCAGATAATATGAACATCGTGATGGCGATGAATATGGGGGGAGATGACTTCATAGCAAAGCCAGTAGACCTTAATGTACTTACTGCAAAAGTTCAGGCAATCCTTCGCAGAACCTATTCTTTTCAAGGACAATTAAATGCGATTGAACATAATGGAGCAATTTTAAATCTCAGTGATATGTCTATGATTTGTGGACATGAAAAGGTAGAGTTAACAAAAAATGAGTTCCGTATTATGCAAATCTTAATGGAAAATATCGGACGTGCTATTACAAGAGAAGCGATTATGGAACGATTATGGGAAAATGATAGCTTTGTTGATGATAATACTTTAACTGTCAATGTGAATAGACTTCGAAAAAAGCTTGATGATGCAGGATTAGAAAATTATATTACTACCAAAAAGGGCGTTGGGTACATGGTAATGTAGGTATAGGCAGGAGAAGAAGATGGAGAAATCAAGAAAGAATAGGAAACAGAGTATCAAACAAGTATTTAAGCTCTTAGTTTCTTATATAAAAAGACATATCTCAATCATTGTATCCGCAGGAATTACAATAGTACTATTTCTTATTGTATTTAGTTTGTATAATCTTCCAGTCGAAGCGGTTTTGTATGCCACTGTATTATCCATAGTAGCAGTTAGTTTATTTGGAATGATCCGTTTTTATTTCTATTATAAGAGACAGCAAAAACTTCAATGGTTAAAGCATACAATTACCCTATCAGAAGAAGAATTTCCACAGCCACAAGATAGGATAGAGGAAGATTATCAAGAAATTATCCGCATCTTAAGTGAAAGGTATACAAAGATGTATTCTGATGTGGATGAAAAATTATCAGACATGATGGACTATTATACTATGTGGGTACATCAGATTAAGACACCAATTGCAGCAATGAGTTTGTTATTACAGAGTGAAGAAACGTCCATGTCAGAGGAATTACAGGATCAATTATTTAAAATAGAACAATATGTAGGAATGGTGCTTCAATACTTGCGTGTTGAGAGTATGTCAGGAGATTTGTTATTATCACGGTATGACCTTGATGATATCGTGAAGCAGGCTATAAAAAAGCATACAAAGTCATTTATCAGAAAGAAGATTACATTACATTATGAAGAAATTCATAAAAAAGTTTTAACAGACGAAAAATGGCTGGTTTTTGTGATAGAGCAGTTAATATCCAATGCATTAAAATACACGAATTCAGGCAGCATCTCCATCTATTTAGATACTGAACTTGAAGATACCTTAGTAATAGAAGATACCGGTATCGGTATTTGTCCTGAGGATTTACCAAGAGTATGTGAGAAAGGTTACACCGGATATAATGGCAGAGCAGATAAAAAATCTACTGGAATCGGCTTATATCTTTGCAAACGTATCTTAAATAAGTTATCGCACACTATGACGATAACCTCCGAAGTTTCGAAAGGGACAAAGGTGTATATAGGCTTGGCTATAAAAGAATTAATCGTGGAATAAATCGTGAAATAAATCGTGAAATAATAAAAAATAGAACCGTTATGATAAGGAGAAGCTCGCAAAGCGCTTTGCCACAAGAAAAGTTCAACAAGCGTACTTTTCTTTAATATATTACAATAATGTAAGTTTGAAAAAGAGAATGTAAGCCAAAGCGATGGCTATACATTCTCTTTCTCTGTTATACTAACACCATATTCGTGATAGAAAATTTTTTAGGAGGAAAGTCATGTCATTATTAGAAGTTAAAAATTTAAAAAAAATATATACCACACGATTTGGTGGAAATCAGGTTCAAGCTTTATCGAATGTTTCATTTTCAGTTGAGCAAGGAGAATATGTTGCCATTATGGGTGAGTCAGGATCCGGAAAAACAACGTTACTAAACATCTTAGCTTCTCTTGATAAGCCAAGCAGCGGAGAAGTGTTATTAGATGGTAAGAGCCTTAACACGATAAAAGAGTCAGAGATATCTGCATTTCGTCGTAATAATTTAGGCTTTGTGTTTCAAGATTTTAATTTACTTGATACATTTTCCTTACAGGATAATATCTTTTTACCCTTAGTTTTATCCGGAAAACAGTATGACGAGATGCAAGGAAGACTTCAAAAAATCGCTGCAAGATTAGGTATCTCAGATTTACTAAACAAATTTCCTTATGAAGTATCCGGTGGACAGAAACAAAGAGCAGCAGTTGCCAGAGCATTGATAACAAATCCACGCTTAATTCTTGCGGACGAACCAACAGGTGCGCTTGATTCTAGAGCTACCGATAGTTTACTAAAGGTATTCACGGAACTCAATGACGAAGGTCAGACAATTTTAATGGTTACCCACAGTACAAAGGCTGCAAGCCATGCCAAAAGAGTACTTTTTATCAAGGATGGTGAGGTGTATCATCAACTATATCGTGCAGGGATGTCAAAAGAAGAAATGTTTGCTAAAATCTCTGACACACTAACTATGATAGCGACTGGATCTACTCGTGGGGGTGACATACATGAATAGTTCTTTATATGCAAAGCTTGCAGCAACGAACATTCGAAAAAATGCAAAAAATTACGTACCATATATTCTCACCTGTTTGATAACGATTATGATGTTTTATATGATGTGTTTTTTGGCAAATAACTCTGCTCTGCGCACCATGTCAGGCGGGGGATCGCTAACTGTAATTTTAGGTCTTGGAACCATAGTAATCGGGATTTTTGCAGTTATATTTCTTTTTTACTCGAATAGTTTTTTAATTAAGCGAAGAAAAAAGGAAATTGGTCTTTATAACATATTGGGAATGGAGAAGAAGCACATTGCCAAGGTGTTAGCGTTCGAAAATCTTTATGTTGCAATAATCAGTCTAGCCTTAGGATTATCATTTGGTATTTTACTTAGTAAGCTAATGGTCTTAGCACTCGGGAAGATGCTTAATTTTAAGATCTCTTTTGGATTTGAAATCTCAGGGATCGCTGTTGTAAGTACATTAATTTTATTTGTTGCTATTTTCATCTTATTATTACTGAATAATTTGCGTCAGATTCATCTAGCAAATCCAATAGAATTATTACGTGGAAAACAAGTAGGTGAGAAAGAACCAAGAACAAAGTGGCTTCTAGCACTTATCGGTTTAGCTTGTTTATCAGGGGGTTATTATATATCGGTGACAACTAAGTCTCCATTGCAAGCAATAGGCTTATTCTTTGTAGCGGTAATCTTAGTTATCATCGGAACTTATAGTTTGTTTACCGCAGGTAGTATCGCTGTTTTAAAAATACTTCGTAAAAATAAGGGATATTATTATAAAGCAAATCATTTTATCTCAGTATCTGGTATGATATACCGTATGAAGCAGAATGCGGTAGGATTAGCAAATATCTGTATCTTAAGTACTATGGTTCTTGTTATGGTATCCACCACAGTATCTCTTTATATTGGAATGGAAGACTCTTTAAAAAGCATGTACCCAAAAGATATTCAAGTAACTGGAAGTGATATCAGTGAGGAAGATGCTAAAGAACTAACTGAAGTAATAACTGAGATTACAAATAGTCATCAAGTAGAGCAAAAGGATATAATTTCTTATCGTTTTATGAGTCAAATGGTAAAGAGCCAGGGAAACCAGTTTCTAAAGAATGACTCTACCTCTGACCCTTATTATAATAGTGGAGTGCATCTTTTTATGATACTACTCTCTGATTATAATAAGTTACTTGGTGAAACAAAAACATTAAATTCAGACGAAGTATTTATTAAGTATACAAAAAATAAATTAACTGAGGACATGATAGCATTTGGTAATGAAAAGTATCATATTAAAGAAATATCAGAAGTGACTAAAGACGATTCCTTTACTTCAGAGGATTGGGTTAATACCTATTATATCATCTTACCAGATATGGATGCCTTTGAAAAAATCAATAAAGAATTAGGTATTATAAAAGATATTAATCAAATTCCATTCTATTATGGATTTGATATTGATGCACCAAAAGAAAAACACTTGGAGATATATGAAAGTATTCAAGAGTTAAGAGCTCAAGAAGATGTAGAACTATACCAAAAAATCTTTGTTCAAAGTTCAGAAAGCATGAGAGACGAATTTTTATTTTTATATGGCGGCCTCTTTTTCCTTGGGATTTTCTTAGGAACTTTATTCTTAATGGCAACTGTACTTATCATGTATTATAAACAGATTTCGGAAGGAAATGATGATAGAGAACGATTTGAGATAATGCAAAAAGTTGGTATGAGTCAAGAAGAAGTTAAAAAGACGATTCACAGTCAGGTGTTAATGGTATTTTTCCTTCCAATCGTAGCTGCTGCTATCCATATTGCTTTTGC
>DPVV01000377.1:6436-14539 GCA_003526525.1 Lachnoclostridium phytofermentans
CGCTCTTCCGATCTAAATCATAGCGGCTGCTATTCATATAGCTTTTGCGTTTAATGTTATAACAAAACTATTGGCTGTTTTTAATTTAACCAATATTGCTCTATTTGCAACATGTACGTTAGTGACTTTGGGAGTGTTTATTATATTCTATGCAGTTGTTTATGGACTTACTGCGAGGACTTATTATCGTATTGTGAAACACTAATTTAACCTTATCAGTTAAGCCCCCCGCTTTTGTAAGCGGGGGGCTTAACTGTTTCAGCAGAAGTTTAAGCTTATGCTGAAAGGTCACGTAACGGCAATGAGGTAGATCTGGTAGTGTAAGTGTATCAAGCGATTCAGTAATAGGTAATCACAATATTATTGCTATCTTTTTATTTACAGATATTGTTGCATACTTAGGTCAGATGGACTATAATAGTTTTGTTATGGAGAATTATGTCAACGTACGTAGGAGGAATTCATTGTTATGATTATTCAGCATAATATGGTATCAAATTTTACGAACCGGCAGCTAGGTATTAATACATTAAATAAAGGAAAGTCAGCTGAAAAGTTGGGGAGTGGATATCGTGTAAATCGGGCAGCCGATGACAGTGCAGGATTGTCGATTTCTGAAAAGATGCGAGCCCAGATAAGGGGACTGAATCGCGCCGAGGATAATATCCAAGATGGAATTTCATTGTTACAGACTGCAGACGGAGCAATGAATGAAATACATTCTATTTTGCAAAGAATGAGGGAATTATCTGTTCAGGCAGCGAATGATACATATACAGATGAGGATAGAGAATGTATACAAGAGGAATATAATGCGTTAAAGAAAGAAATCAATAAAATATCAAGGCAAACAGAATTCAATACTCAAAAGATTATATTCGATAATACGGTCTCAGTAGGTGGATCTCCTTCTGATATAAAAATATATACATCTGATACCGGGGGGTATGGAGGTATCATATATCAAGGTGTTCGATATGATTGGAGTAATTTCTTATCAGAAACCGGAGGAAATTCGCTTGATGTTGCAATTCCAAAGGAAGGAGATTATTTCTTAGATACCGTTGATGGGACGAGATTATTTTTTACTATGGATAAGGGAAAGGACCTTCCCGATATTTCAAAAAAATACGATATTAATGCAACTACGTCTAATATACAGATTGATAATTCAATTTATAGCTGGAATAATGTCACAAATGAGGATGGGGATATAATTAATCTTTCTAATCCAAAAGAAGGACAATATTCTTTTAGCCATTGTGGATCCCTCATTAGTTTTTATATTGAGGACGGGGATGACATTGGTGATGTGATTGAAAAACTGAATGCATCAGGTGCAGATAAGTCAACGAGTTGGAGCAGTCAATCAATAATCCAAGAATTAAAACAAGCAATATACGGTTTCAATATAAAAACACCAGCAATCGATATTAACAATAGTAATAAAGATAATATATTGGATTCGTCCTATTCCATTCATGCCGACTTGACTGGTATTCAGTTAAATGGTTATACGAAGGTAGCATGGGAAGATTTAAATTTCTCACCACCATTTTATAATGGAGAAACAAAAGGTGTTAATTTTACAAGCGGAAAAGGAATCGGAGCTGAGACGACAGTAACATTTCAATGTCCGGAAACAGGAGTGTCATTTTCGTTTCATATTAACAGCGAAGCTTCTTTAGCGGAAGTAATAAGAGGTTTAAATAATACAGTCGTACCGACAGAAATCGAGGCAAATGTTCAGGGGCAGTTTACACTGGATACCTCGGGTACATCCGTTATGACAGGTGCCACTGTAAGTTCTTATCCAGATACAGATATATCCTTTAAGTTCCAGCGAGATAGAATAGGACTTGATTTTGAAATGGATAATTGGGTTACTGCAAGTTCTTTATCAGGATTAGAAATCAATTTTGGGTCAAATTCGTTTGTTCTAATTGCTTCAGAGCTGAGTAAATTAGATCAATTTTTTAGAGATGGGAATAGCAATAACCTTAAGCTAGCATTTCAATATTCAGACACAGAAAAGATAACAATTGATTTTAACCGAACGAATAATATCTCGGATAGTACTCGTCCAGATCCATCTACATATGTAAATCCATTGGATTATCAAAATGCCATGGATAGTTATGTTGCATCAAAGATTACTGATTTTACAGCGCAGTTTTCCAATTCTTCGTTTGATATAAAGTCGGATAATGCTTCCTTAACTATTGATAATATTACGGGAAAAAGTATTGCGTCAGGGAATAAAACAAATACATTTTACTTTGGTGTTAAGCCAAAAGAGGAAGATCCACTTTATATACAGGCAGGGGCAAACTCCATGCAACTAATCGCAATGCATATTGGCAAAATTAGTACAGCGAAATTGGGAATCACTAGTGAAAGTGTAAAAACCAGTAGTTTAGCGGGAGATAATATAGCTACTGTGGATACTGCAATCGGATTTATATCAAAATATAGATCTCAAGTTGGAGCGTATCAAAATCAATTAGAGCATGCGCAAAATAATGTTAGTAATACATCTGAAAATATGCAAAGAGCAGAAAGCAAAATCAGGGATGCAGATATGGCAAAGGAAATGATTCACTATGCGAAGCAAAATATATTAGAGCAAGTCTCGCAGTCTATTCTGTCCCAAGCGAATCAGTCACCAGAGGGTATACTGAATTTAATAAGATAAAAATGGTAATATTGTGTTATATAGTTGTTATTTATTCAAAGGAAAACCGTTGGGTTAAAGTAGCACTTACGAAAAACACGGAGGTTAGTGTAAATAATCAAGATTTGCCACAGAATTTGTGCTCACCCAAATTAGCAGAATTGCGACAACAGGATGGAGGATTATATGAGAAAACTAATCACTAACGCATAGCAAGAGCTATTGCGTTTATTCAATTGGCCAATAGCGATTGCTAATCCTAGGAAGAAACAATTTAGGAGGAGCAACTATGAGCTATGTGAAGGCTGAAAATATATTGCCTTTTGAATTAATTGAACAAATACAAAGTTATATTGATGGTGCATCCATTTATATACCGAAGAAAGAGGAAAATAAGAGTCCGTGGGGGACGAAAACTACTACAAGATTAGAATTAGAGCAAAGAAACATTGCAATTTATAAGCGATATTTACAAGGAAAGAACTATAAGATTCTTGCTGTGGAATTCTACCTCTCGGAGAAAAGTATCCAAAGAATTGTTTTAGAGCAGCGACGAAAATATGGTAACAAAAGTGAGTAATTCGGGTAAATCCGTAACATGAAGTAAGAAAAGATATGACATGGATCTAAGTCAAGATAAAATAGATACTACATTGCTAAAAAGTCTCATCTTCTTATAATGGAATTAGGAAAGGAGATGGGCTTATGGGGAATACATCATATCTTGATACACCATTATGGGATAATAGTTTACCTCTTAAGAAAAGGTTAGATTATCTTGTTGAAAACCTGACATTGGAAGAAAAGTTTGAGTTTCTAGGGACAGGGTGCCCAGTGATTCAACGCCTTGGAATTTCTAGTACCTTTCACGGGGGAGAGGCTGCGCATGGCGTAGAAGCAAGGCACGATCAGGCATTTAATAAAGGAGAACCTGAACCAACAACAATATTCCCACAACCAATAGGAATGAGCTCTACTTGGGATACAGCTCTACTAAAAAAGATTGGGGTAGCAGTTGGTAATGAAGCGAGAGTTTTGTATCAACGTCACAAAAATGGCGGTTTGTGCCGTTGGGCGCCAACGATAGACATGGAACGGGATCCGCGTTGGGGACGGACCGAAGAAGGTTATGGAGAAGACCCCTACCTTACAGGAAAAATGGCTTCTGCATATATTCAAGGAATGCGGGGCGAAGATCCGTTTTATATTCGCTGTGGTGCTACTTTAAAGCATTTCTACGCAAATAATACAGAAAAGGATAGAGTTTTTTCATCCTCCTCTATCGACCCTAGAAATAAACATGAGTATTATTTAGAGCCCTTCAAACGTGCAATAACGGAAGGGAAGGCCGAAGGCATTATGACGGCATACAACGAAATTAACGGAGTTCCTTGTATTGTAAATAAAGAAGTAAAAAACATTGTAAAAGAGCAATGGGGGCTTCGTGGTCATGTCGTATGTGATGGTGGTGACATGATGCAAACAGTGAATGACCATAAGTATTTTGGCTCCCATGCAGAAACCATTGCCTATGGGTTAAAAGCAGGTATTGATTGTTTTACCGATAATCGTGAAGTGGTTATAAAAGCAGCAAAAGAAGCATATCAAGCTGGGCTAATTACAGAGAAAGATTTAGATACCTCGATTCGTAATTCTTTTTCAACCAGAATCCGGCTTGGTTATTTTGATGCGTTAGGACAAAACCCATATGCACATATAACCGAAAGGTATATCAATAGTGAAGAGAATAAAGCTTTAGCGCTAGAAGCTGCAACAAAGGCCATGGTATTATTAAAAAATGAAGGACAGATATTACCACTTACTAACGATAATTCAACGTTTTGTGTAATCGGTCCGTTATCCGATGTTTGGTATAAAGACTGGTATAGTGGAATACTGCCATATAATATGACACCATTACAAGGTATCAAAGCATACCATAAAGGTTCCCAAAAGAATCTTATGAATTCCAAGGTAGTAGATGGATTACCTCGTGTTAAAATTCGATATCAAGGGAAGTATCTTGGTGTAACGAAGGAAGGTTTTATTGCATTAGGGTGCAAGGAATTAGCAGAGATTTTTACTATCACGGACTGGGGCAACGGAAATCTGACCATAGCAACTAGCCAAGGAAAATACCTATCAGCAAATGAGGAAGAAGGACTTATTACTGCAACTAAGACGGAAGTGTTTGATTGGTTTGTAAAAGAAGCGTTTGATTTCCATACCGTGGATAATTTCGGGGGAGAAAGCTTTCAAACTATATTTGAAATTCTATGTGCACAAAAGCGACAGGAATTATCCGTTACGATGGATACTTGGAAGGATGATTATGTAGCGTTTAATAAAGAAGGAAAGCTTTCTATTTCTAAGGAAGAACAGGTTATATTTGATATTGAGCTAGTATCCGATGGTATCGAAGAAGCTATGGAATATGCAGAAAGTAGTGATTATGTTATTCTGGTAGCGGGATGCAACCCTGTCATTAACAGCAAAGAAGAAATTGATCGAAGTGATTTGGATTTACCACCTTATCAAGAACACTTAATAAAACAAGTACATAAAGTAAATCCTAATGTGATTCTTATACTTATAACTAATTATCCATATGCAATACGCTGGGAAAGGGAACATATTCCAGCAATTATAACGACAGCATCTGGAAGTCAAGAACTTGGGAATGCAATTGCAGCTGTGTTATTTGGGGATGTATCACCTTCAGGTAGGTTACCAATGACTTGGTATCTTGATACAAAGGATTTACCGCCGATAGAGGATTATGATATCATTCGTGGTAATCGAACTTACCAGTATTTTAACAAAGAGGTGTTATACCCATTTGGGCATGGACTTACCTATACAACAATAGAATATCGAAAGCTTACGGTGCAATTCGAGGACTTCACTAAACTTTTGATTAGAGTAACCATTGCAAATTCAGGGGATAGAATTAGTGATGAAGTGGTGCAGGTTTATATAAGGCAGGAAACTTCAAGAACTATAAGACCTCGATTGCAATTAAAAGCGTTTGAGCGAGTAAAGAATATCTTACCTGGAGAGAAGAGGGAGATAGAATTTATAGTTTCTACCAGTGATTTAACCTATTATGATGTAGTAAAAGGTGGTATGATATTAGAAGCATCCGATTATACAATCTTAGTTGGGGCATCTTCCGAGGATATTAAACTACGTGACATAATTTCTATTCCTGGGGTGAAAGTAGGTTATCGTAATCTTAGGAAAAAGATATTAGCGGATCATTATGATGACTATAAGAATTCGTACCTTCACCGTGGAAGTTTAGGTGATACTGCGGTTGTTGTCAAGAATAAAGAAGAAGCATCGATACTTCTTTACCGAGATGTAATGATAGAAGAAAAGCCAAATAAATTTCATTCTACCATTCAATGTATGGGTAAGGGAAGTTTGATAGTTTCATACCTTAATCAAAATGATAATGTAGCGAGTTCCGAGATAAAACTAGGTGAGATTACATTAGAGAATCAAGATAAGTTTTGTGATGTTGCCATACCAATTGACTGGGATAGAATGACATGCAAAGAAGTTTTTACATTAAAAATTACATTGTTAGAAGATATGAAATTATCCTCTTTCTATATAGAATAAATTATTCGAATAGCAGAGAGAAATGAGGAAAAGCATGATACAATTAAGAGCTCATCATGGTATGTGTATTAAGAAATTTGAGGGAAAAGGGTATAGCAAAGAATTTGTTCACAATATGATTAACGTGATTAATCGTCTTGAGGAAGAGCCAATTGTCATAAGTCTTAAAGAGGATTTGCTTTGCGAATGTTGTCCGCATAATAAGAATGGTTGTGGGACAAATGAAAAAGTAAAGCGATATGATTTAGAATGTTTAAGTGAATGTGGCATACAAGAAGGCGACCAGATGATGTTTGATGATTACTCAAGGTTGATTGATGAAAAACTTAAAAACACTGGAAGATGGAAGGAAATATGCTGTGATTGTGAGTGGAACAGCATATGCCATACCGATTAATGCGGTTTTCTAAGGGACTACACCAAGGAGAAAGAGAGACGCTTGGTTGGACATATGCATAGACATATGCATAAATATTTTAAACTATCTTAATTGTAAAATAAATAAAGGATAAACAAGATAGCCACTATTAGGCATGCTATAAGAAGAGTTTCTTATGTGCTGCTTAATAGTGGCTTTTCATTCGTGATATTAAAATATTATTGTAAGTTGTAACTCCATACAGGAATTTTATAAGAATTGTCACAATTCCTAGTAAAACAGTAGAAATAAAGAGAATCTTAACACCAACTTAACGAATTTCATGTTATCATATAAAATATAGTAAATCATACTGCTTATGTTCGGGGAAAAGGCAGTGTGTGTCCCCCAGTATATGAAACGCAAGAAGGAATAAAAACTTAGGAAGTCGTGATAGGGAGCAGATGGGGAAGTTAATATTTTCGTATACTTGCGGTAATTGCCTAAGAAAGGAGATTTAGGAATGTACAATGTATTGTTAATAGAGGATGAGAAAATGGACCGAGTGGAAGAATGCAGAGTACAAGCGGAAGATTTGGAGCAAGGAACCTACTTTGCACAAATTGCTGCTCAGATGCAGAGATACATTCAGGAAAATTATTCGAAGGATATCTCACTTCAAGACGCAGCTAAGACTATGTGTTATTCCGAAGCTTATTTTAGTAGGTTATTTAAGCAGTGCTTTCATGTGAATTTTACAGTCTATCTTACACAATATCGTATTAGAGTAGCAAAGCAATTGATGTTAAAACAAAATATTAGTATTAAGGAAATTGGTGCTAGAGTTGGATACACTGATAATAATTATTTTACCAAAGTATTCCGTAGAACTACCGGACTTAATCCATCAGAATATCGTACAAGGTTAATGGGTAAACTTATGGAAGGTAAATATGTTTGCTAATGCCCCTTGTTTTCTAATACAAAATGATTTATGATACACATAGCACTAGTGTTAGAAAGGAATCCTTATGAGAGTAGGAATGGGTTATGATGTCCATAAATTAGTAGAAGGACGCGACTTAATTATAGGAGGCGTTTCAGTACCTTATGAAAAAGGTTTGTTGGGTCATTCAGATGCAGACGTTTTAGTTCATGCCATTATGGATGCTATCCTTGGTGCTGCAGCGCTTGGAGATATAGGAAAGCATTTTCCAGATACAGCAAAAGAGTATGAAGGTGTTTCAAGTATTGTTTTATTAGAAAAAGTGAAAGAATTAGTCGAGAAAGAATGTTATATCATTGGTAATATCGATGCTACAATCATTGCACAGCGGCCAAAGATGGCACAGTATATTCCTCAAATGGTGACTAACATTGCGAAAACTCTTCATATCTCAGAAAAACAGGTTAATGTCAAGGCAACTACAGAAGAAGGACTTGG
>DPVV01000376.1 GCA_003526525.1 Lachnoclostridium phytofermentans
ACTTTCTTTATACGGTGTGCTTCATCAAGAACAACCATACATTTATTGTGCTTCAAGAAATATGTAATTAAATTATAATTGCCCTGAATACTTCCATAACTAATAATTAGAATCTCAAAATTAGACTGCGTTGATAAAAGTGCTTGCTCCACTATCTTCTTGTTAATGCCTCCCCGTATTTCTAACGAATTAGGCTCATATCCAAAGCACTCTTGAAATTCAATTTTCCATGCAATAAATGCTGACAATGGTCCCACTACAACCAGTTTATCCACTCGTTTTTCTTTATTAGATGTTTTTCTCAAATACTCGTATGCAGCTAACACAGTAGATGTTTTGCCTGATCCGGGCACAGAAAAATTACAAGCATTTTGAGAAAACGCAATATGATATGCAGCCAATAATTGATATGTTTTTAGACTTCTTTTAAAATTCGTGTCTGCGAGAATACAACAAAAATCAGAAAATTCTGTTTCCGAAATTCTATTATCCCTAATTTCTTTCGCTCTCTCAGAGAATATACTGAATCTACGAGCTTCATCCTCTGCATTACTAAAAACTTCCTGAGCAGCAATATTTGAAACAATCTCACAAGAAAATTCTTCTTCAAAGATTCTTTTCACTTTTCCATAAACCATGTTAACATCAATACCATCAAGTGAAACCTCTATCAGCTGTGAAGAAACTATTCGTCCGTTTATAATCTTTATGTAACTATTAATACCTCTTAATTGCGTAAATTTGAAGTCCTCCGGAACAATCTTAATACAATTTATCTCTTTATTATAATCAATTGTAACTCTCATCAATCTAACCTCTGCTTTACTTGACCAATCTTGCTTATTAACCCTTCTATTCCTCGCAATAATTTTTCATTTTCAGATGCATCTTTCGAACCATTTTTTATTGCTTCTTCAAGTTTAGTTATTTTTGTTTCGATTTGCCCTATTAGTTTCAACGGAGTTTCTTCTATTTCTCTATCATCGGCATTTCTTTTTTCCTCATCAAAAAAATCATTAAGTTCGTTACCGAATAAATTTTTATAGTCATTTTCTCTGATTTGAGAAATCTGACTTTCAGTTTCATTGGTGTGTTCTTCTCTATATTCATCTAATGATTGTATAGGTGTTGAATTTACACACTCCTTTACTTTTTTATTGAAATCCTTCCAACTTTTTTCATAACTAAATATCCTTTTAAAATATCGAAACTCGTGAGTTGCCTTGTTTAGCCAAATAAAATCAAAGTATCTAAATTTAAGGTTTTCTAAATCCATCTCATCTATTGCCCAAATTTCTTTTCCAGCGCTTCCTTGTTTAAAGCTTTTCATCGTTTTATATAAATTTATAAAAGCTTCTTCTCTTCCTTCAAGAGCTGTATAAATACCAGCCTCTCCAATATAACCGAGATACTCATCCATTAACTCAAATTCTGCCAGCCACTCTGTCACCTTAGTTTCATTACCGTCTGTTAAGGTCAAGAAATTATCTGCAATTTCCTTTTTACTATATCCCAATTTTTCTTGTTCATTTGCAGCAAGATACTTTTGAATTGGGTCATATTCAACCTTATCTTCATTACCATATTGATAAAAAGACTCATATTTACGTATTTCTTTGTTTGATAACTCTGTGTCTAAAACTGCCGCTTCAAAGTATTGTATATCATGAAGATTGACTTCTTTCTTCGCATACTTTTTATAATTTCTTTGAATTTCATTTAATAGACGAAATCTTCTATTACCAGACAAAATGACACCAGAAGGTGTAACAACTCCTGGTTGCAACTGTCCTTCTTTAATCAATGATGAAATTGTATTATCATTTTTATCCTTTTTATATTCCCATATGAATTTTTCTATTTCTTGTAAATCTCCCGGGCATTCATCGCTTAGCTCTCTCCCCATTCTTGTTTCTAATGTTTTAGCTTGAGCTAGGAAACGAGTATTGTATGGGTTGTATGATAAATATTCTAATGGAATCTTATAAACATTTTGTACTCCATGCCCAGGAACTTTAACTGTACTTATACTTTTACCCTTTTTTATCATTGCAAGTTTTTCTTGTCTAGCATTTCTTGTCTTTGGAAAATCTTCTCCTATATTAGCCATTATAATCCCCCCTTGTATAATAATCTTTAAATTAACCTAAATAAATTATCCACTGCTCTTGATTCTTAGGCCACTACTGTTTTATATAATGACTTTTCGACTAATAGTTTAAAGTATTATCGAAAAACACCTTGACCTACACTAAATAAAGTTATATTATGGCCATCTTTACTTCGACCGATTCTGCTTTACAAGTACTAACCTTTTCTGCCTAATCTATTCATAACACTGTTAAGAATAAAATATCCCATACATATTGCAAAAGGAATTTGCAGTGAATGCCCAGGTATTTCAACATTACGGTTCATGTCCTCCTCCGATATATGCTTAACAATAAACTGTTTAACATCATTGAGTAGTTCATACGGTCCCATTATATTGGCTTTTTTACGTTCTTCCTGTGTCATACAAAATGCAATTTGAAATCCATAAGATGTATCTAGCTTCTCGTTTTCAGCCTCAATAAAACACATAATTTCAGACTGATACATATCAGGGAAGACATCTATAGAGAACAAAGGACTATATTGTGCAGCTCGAGCTTTTCCTTGGCTATAATGTATTTCCGCATTCCATTCAAAAGATTGTCGTTCAAAATCGGAGAGGTAATTTGTTAATTCCACTCGATAAGCATTGATAATCATATATGGAATATGATATTTAAATTTAGCTTTCAAACGTTTTTTCTTTTCCTTTTTGAGCTCAAAGATTGTTCCATTTAAATTGTGAAAAGGAATATTATTATCATAATGAATTGGTATATAATGCTCAGGCACTACTTCTCCGCTATCTTGTAATATTGCCTTTGCAATAGCATATGACAATTTGGGTGAAACTGCATTACCCACAAGAGTATGCTTTATCCCCTTGGAACATCCGTAAAAACGATAGTCTATAGGGAAACCCATCATAGTTGCTACCTCACGCACTGTAGGTAATCTATATTTTCCATCTCTCCATCCCAATATCATAGCTTCTCTAGAACTTGCTGACATAGTTGCCATAACAGTTCTTGATGGTTTATCAAGATTTTCAGGGAACGACATTTTTCCCATATATCCTTTATCTTGCTTAAGCCTTCTTGCAGTTTCAATCTCAAATTGAGCAAGTTCATAAATATAATGATGATCACTTACTTGATTTCGATGCAGTCTTAAATCTGGATAATTGACATCCGTAATAACATCACTTTCTTCATTAGCTGGATCCCCCAACGCTTGTAACACATCGTTGAGTGTAACCACGTTCTCGTCTGTGTGTGTCGGTGTTAAGGATGGAAATTCTCCGCATAAATATCGTTCTCTATTTGTCGGAGCTCCAAAATACTTAGCATTATAAATACCAGATGCTCCATCATGTGGTCTCAGAACAAAATTTCCTTCTAATCCAAGATTAGCTGCAGTATATTCCTCTCTTATATAATTTCTGACATTAGGTACATTTTCAAGAACCCAATACTTTAGAGACGAGTTTGGCTTATTCTTCTTTCTTGCAATTATACGAAGATATGCCTCTATAAGTTTGATACCTAATGTCTTATCCGCATTTCCCGATTTATTAGAATGTGAAAAGGATTGACATGGTGGAGATCCAATAATAACTTCTGAATCTGGAACAATACTTTCAAATTCCTCATCATCTAATAAAGAGATTCTTATTACATCATCTAGTATAGCATTAACCCCAGGTTTATTTCCTTTATAGGAAGCTACAGCTGGTTCCCATTTATCCACAGCAAATACTATTTGAAATCCAGCTTGACGAAAGCCTTCAGAGAATCCTCCCCCACCGCAAAAAAAATCAGCTACACGCATAAATGTTATACTCCTTCTATAAATTGATTTAATATTGTGATACAAAAAAATAGGAATATTCCTACCTTACTGCTGTGCAGCTACTTTTTGTCTACTTATATAATATAATAGTACTAAAAATTATTTTTGTCTACATTTTCCACCTTTAATACCTAAAAATTAAGCATACGCTATTGAAATTATGCTCATATAAATTCCGTTGATATTCCTGCCGATTCTGATTTTAGTTTTTGTTAATTATTTATTCACACGATGATTTACTTATAGTTCTGAACAAAAAAGCAAGGATACAATCACTGAAATCAGATGTGATTATACCCTTATTTCCTGTTTTCTTCATTATTCTTGAAATTTAAGTAAAACCCTCCGTCATTTATGATACGGTTCACCCTATCGTGTTTAAAGGAGAGTTGTACTGATATACTTTCCTATTTATTCTGTTGAATCAGACCGTAAGTCTATTAATGTTCCCCTTCTATCTAAATTCATTTCATATTAGCTATTGCATATTACCAAATTGCTTTCCTTATTAACTTACGCTATCACAGAATTTGTGATAAGGTAATTGCGGTAGAACATCACTAAATATGTAATCTAACCAATGTAGCAAATAACCAATAATAATACAAACAGTTTTTTCTCCATATGTCAAGCCGCTTTTTCCGAACAAAAAATTCATCTTCATCTAGAGCTGCTACGTATGATAATCGATTACTTAAATTTCCTTCATATATAACACTCTTAGATAGCATCGTTTCTAATTTATTAATGGTGATATTATTGTTTAACTCTAGTAACTCTAACATAAAGCTAATACACGTATGGGTATCCGGAAGCTCCACCTGTTTCTTCAATGGGTAAGTTAAAACAGACAAAATATTATACCTTGTCTTAGTTTTTCCATAGTAATCAAGCTTTTCCTTGATCCTCTCATAATGTTCCTCAGCCACATCATACTGGCATATCTTTATTGCGATATCTTTTCCCTGGCATAAGTAACGATTCGAATACTCTGGACCAAACCCTCCAAGAAGGGATTCGTAATAATTATATCTAGCAAATGA
>DPVV01000379.1 GCA_003526525.1 Lachnoclostridium phytofermentans
AAGATCACTGGATAACAGAAACAGATATTAAGATTATCTTTGAATTGGGTTGTAATGTTTTACGTGTTCCATTTTGGTATCGTAATTTTATGGCGGACGAAGAAGGTACATGGATTCATGAGAACTTTGATAAAAACCCTGGTTTTAAACGGATCGACTGGATTATTCAGATGGCTGAAAGGTATGGAATGTATGTTATATTAGATTTACATGGCTGCCCTGGCGGTCAGAGCATGGATCATTGTTGCGGTACATTAGCTAGGAATAGTCTATATACTAATGCTGTTTGTCAAGAATCAATGAAGAAGTTATGGGTGGCTATTGCGAACAGGTATAAGGATACGAGTACAATTGCAGCTTACGATATTATGAATGAGCCACAAAATAATACCGGATATGAGGGTGAGAATAGCTATGATCCTTGGAAACAGGAATCATGGGAAATGACCAATCAGATTTACGATAGTATGATTAAAGCAATTCGAGATACAGGAGATAATCATATTATTACAGTGGAAGGTATTTGGCGTGTATCAAATCTACCTGATCCTAGAGAAATGGGCTGGACAAATATGATGTACCAAACCCATCTATATGATGATGATCAAGGATTTAAACAATGGGTAGAGGATATGGCAGCTACAATGAGTAAATATGGTGTAGCTGGATACATTGGTGAGTTTCAGAATTTGAATGGAATTAAAATGTGTGAAGAAAACAATATAAGTTGGACAACATGGTCGTATAAAGGTACTAACAATGATGTAGGTACTTTCTTTTGCTACTTTGCCAATAGTGAAAGAGTTGATGTTGAAAAAGACTCCCTGGAGATTATTAAGCAAAAATGGGGAGAAAAAATTGAAACAAAAAACTTTGATGCAAAAAATAAAGTGATTGAATATATAAAAAACTCCACTCGCATAAGTTCTATCAAATGAGGAATTCGAACCATACTTAATACTCCTATACAGCTTGGGTAAGAAAGAAAAGCATGTGTGTAACAAAGAATTTTAAGTAAGGATAAGCGTTGGAAGATATGCCAAGTAAGGGTTACCTCGCTTATCCTTCCATACAACATGATAGATACAAGAAAAAGTGAATATAGAAAAAAAGTAAATATAGAAAAACTAAATAGATGAAACTAACTATATTAATAGATAACTAGATAAATAGATAATTAAAGAGATAAAACTAAAGAGATAAAAGCTAAAGTCAGTAGTAAACTTAGGCCTTTATCTCTTATTAAAATCGCTGATGTTAAATATCGCCATACAGCTTTTGGCTTCTTAATAAATCCAAAGCATATTCTTGAGTATCATAGCTATTTTTATGTTTCTTTAGATTCGCTATAAAACAGCTTGGACATACTTTAGAACCATTGTAAGCAGGATGAAAAAAGCAACACTCACATTCTGAAATCGACCAAACAAGTTGATTAATTTCTGTATTAAAGAAATGTTGATAAATTTGGTTTTCGATATCCGGAAAATGAAGCTTTATTTTTCGTAACCAATATTTATAATCTGAGAAGGCGTAGCCAGCAGCTTCTTCAGATAAATCAAATCGCTTTATGACGTCTGCGAGATTTTTGCATCCAGAATAGTGAATAACAATTCTCGGAGCAAGTAAATTCGTAGCAAAAAAATTCGCCTCGCGTTCTTCGGCTTCAGAGCGATTTTCTTTATGGTTAAGCATGATGTGACCGAGCTCATGTATTAGTGAAAAACGTATTCTTTTATCAAGTATTTTATCATTATAGTAAATCTCATTTTTTAGGGTAAAAGCTTCTTCACTGACCAATAGACAATGTTCCTGCTTTTTTCGCTTAAGCGAAGAATAGCTCTTACAAGTAATTCCGCATTTACTTATCAAATCAAGACAGTCTACGGGAAATGAGGAAATATTGCAGATTTGGTAAACCTCCAATATTTTTTCTAAAATATTTTCTTTTTTCAAATACTCACCTTCTAATTATTCATCGGATAAGAGGGTTCTAATGATGTCCTGTTTCTGCTCTAAAGTTAACCTTTTTCCATTTCTTGCGATTAAAGATTGAATATCTTCATAAGATGGTTCATATGATTGTTCACTGTTACCTTCTGCCATAGCTTCCATCTGCTCAACTGTGATACCTAAGTTTTTACATACAGTAATCACAGTATTTACACTAGCTTTACCAACGCCGTTTTTAAGCATTGTATAAAGTGTTGTATATGGAATTCCGCATTTCTCAGCAAAAGATTTTAAACTATATCCTTTTTCTTTTATTAACTGTTCTAATATCTTAGCTTTCTCCATAGGGACACCTCTATCTAATAACTTGATTATATACGAAGTAACGAATTTTGTAAACAATTTATTTTAACAAAGTTAGAAATAAATTCGTAAATCCGAATTTTCATCTTGACAAAGTTCGGAAATACAAATATAATTATAACTAAAATACGGAATAACGTATTAAAAGAATAGAGGATACGGAAAGTCAAGATTTTATAGCTAAAACATTAGAAGGAGAAGTGAATAATAATGAGTATTGCAGTTGCAGAGGATATCGCAAAAAGAGCAGCCAAGGAAGCATTAATGGAATATGTAAGAGAGAGCAAAGAAGCTGCGAAGAAGGAAGTTAGAAAAAAGACGAAAAAATTAATGGCAAACTACAACAGTATTAAAGCCCATGTGGAAGAGGGTGTATCAGAGGCGATGGAAATGGAGATTGATTTTGTTCGTGATGATTTGGACGAAGATGATCTTTATATTATGAGCATTCGTAGAAGCAGAATCCGCAGCATGATTATGATGTCACATATTGATAAATGTCTTGATTTATTAAAGGCAGAGCAAAAGCGACGAGGAACTCCAGAGAAATATGAAATATATAATGGTCACTATATTAAAGAAAGAACATATGAAGAATTAGCGGAAAGTTTTCATTGTTCTGAACGTACAGCTATGAGGTGTGTTTCCGAGTTAGATGATATGATATCTGTTCTTCTATTCGGAATGGAAGGTATCACATACGACTGACAAAAGGCTGTCATAATGATGTCATTTACTTGTCATCAAAGCCGTGTTAAACTTCTAGTATGAAAAGTTGTACAGTTTTAAGGAATATACATTTTAATGGTTATGTAAGTGGTAAAAATAAAAGAAAGATTAAATAAAGTATCCTGTTATGGTGAGAATCTAGAACAGGATACTTTTTTGAATTTTGACAAGAGAAAGGTCGAGCCTACTTTTACTAGTTTATAGGATTGCTCTACAATTACCTTAGATTAAAACTATAGTCATCATATTTGATAGAAAATACTAGTTATCATATTCAATAAGATAAAATTAAAGTAATAATATGCGACTGACAAAAGGCTGTCATTATGTTGTCATTTACATGTCATTTAAGTCGTGTTAAACTTGTATCATGAAAAGTTGTATGATTTTAAGAAACTAGTGTAATCCATTTAATTTGAAATGATGAGAA
>DPVV01000033.1 GCA_003526525.1 Lachnoclostridium phytofermentans
GGGGTAAGGACTTCCTGCTTCTTTAAGCGGGGGTAAGGACTTCCTGCTTCAGTAGGAAGTTCCTGTTTTAAATGCCACGTAGTGGCAATGAGGTAGAGCTGGTAGCGTAAGCGGATTGCGAATATCCGCTTTGACTGGAACAAGAAATAGCAAGCATTGCGAACTTTCTTTGTCATAAATAAAAAAATGTTAGGGATGGGAAAATTTGCATACCCTAACACTTATGGTTACAGAAACATATGGTGAATTAGATTTCCTAAAATACATATCTTATAATCAATGTTTCTCTTGTTTTTTCTTTAAATTATCATAGCAATATTTACACATTGCCCTATATTTATCATTTCCTCCAATTTCAACTTGTTCTCCACGAGTAATTACATTACCATGTTCGTCAAAGCGAACGTTCATCGTAGCTCTACGACCACAGGAACAAACGGTTTTGATTTCCTGTAAGCTCTCAGCAAGTTCAATCAATCTTTGGCTTCCTTCAAAAAGATGTTGTTGAAAATCCGTCAACAAACCGAAACATAAGACATTGTTATGAAAGGAAATATCATATAGCTCATCAACCTGATCTTTGGTAAGAAATTGAGCTTCATCAACCATAATGATATCAGAAGGATGTTTTTGAAAAATATCTTTTATAGAATCTAATGGTGTAACCATAATGCACTCTGCTTCAATTCCAATCCTTGACTTAATAATTGATGTTCCTTCTCGGTCATCTATGGAAGGTTTTAATAATAAAACATTAAATCCCTGCTCCTCATAATTGTGGCGAATCATCAGAAGATTTGCTGATTTACTGCTATTCATGCAACCGTATTTAAAATATAATTTTGACATTCATACCTCCGTGGTAGAAAGAAATTCGAATTCTTTCTGATTAACCATCTAACTAGATTAAAACTCCTTCAAAATATATTAGCATGAAAACTAGGAATCGAGGGAATTCTTAGAATGGTAACCAATTGCTTTTGTACATCAATTAAATATGTACTCATATGGAAATTATTCTACCATTAGTGTATGGATTAAGCAACTGTTTTGCTTCCGTTGTATTTTCCAACAAAATATGATACGATACAAAAGTAAAAATCGAAAATATAATTACTTTTGAAACTATGTTAACCAAACATTATGATACTAATATAAGAAAAAATTAAGGGAGAAAACCATGCATAAGAAATTAGGAATTATGATATTATGTGGAGCCATGGCGATTAGTTTAATTGGATGTGGTTTAAAAAATAAAGGAAATAATGAGGGATCATCATCCATTACACAAGAGGAGTCAAATAATGGAGGTGTAGTAGAGGAACCAACCCTTACCAAAGAAGCAAAAAAATTATATCAGTTTAAAGATGTTAAGAAAGGTGATACAATAGCCGAAATCAATGTAAAAGACTTCGGCACGATTAAGATAAAATTATTTGGGAAGGAAGCTCCAAAAGCAGTCGAGAACTTTGTAGCACATGCAAAGGATGGATATTATGATGGAGTTACGTTTCATCGTATCATTGAGGATTTTATGATTCAAGGTGGCGATCCACTGGGAACAGGTTTTGGTGGTGAAAGTATCTATGGTGAGCCATTCGAAGATGAATTTTCTAATGACTTATATCCTTTCCGTGGTGCGCTTTGTATGGCGAATAGCGGAGCGAATACGAATGGTAGTCAGTTCTTTATTGTGCAAGCTGATTCTGAGCAGGTCAATCGTTTAAAGGATCTAGCAAAGGAATATTATGATTTATCCTTTATAGATTATGTACAAAAGGCATATGGTGTAAGTTTATCATCAAGTGAATTAAATCAATTTCTAACCTATGGAGGAACCCCATGGTTAACTAAGAAACATACTGTGTTTGGACAAGTTATCGAAGGATTTGATGTATTAGATGCTATTGCAGAAACCGAGAAGGCTGACGATCAAGGAACGCCTAAGACTCCAGTCGTGATAGAAAATATTAATATTTCTGAAGTTGATTAAGGAGATTCTTGCAGGAAATATAAGTTACATTTTATAAAGAAGGGGGAATAGGGCTTGTTTGAATTTGATGGATATGGTTATGCAACTGTGAAAGAGATGGATTTAGCTAAGAAGGAAGCTGAATCGATTGCTTATATTAAAAGCAGAACTGACTTTAAGGATAGAGAAAAGCTGAAAAAACTATATGAAGGATTAATAGAAAAGCAATCCTTTGTTACTCCGACTGGTATCAATTTTCTTAGAGAAGTACAAAAAGAACTAAATGCATTCTCTGATAAAGCGGTAAGCCCGGTATTTGTAACAGTACCAACAGAGATGAAAAAGGGTTCTTATGTACGTAGCGCATCTTTTCAACAGATGTCCGAAGGACAAAAACAAGCAAAAAAAGATGTATTACAAGGGAAATTAAGAAATCTGCGTATTATCAATGCTTTTTTAATCGTAATCATAATTGGAATGTTTGTATCTGTGTTACTAGGTAATAATTCCCCTATAGATGCTGAGGTGAAGATTCGAACTAAGTATTCCGTATGGGAGAAGGAATTGACAGAAAGAGAAAACGCTATACTTGAAAGAGAAAACGCTATACTTGAAAATGAAAAAGCACTGCAAGAGAAAGAAAACTAAGTTTAAGGTTTTCACAAATTCTACATAGATATTTGCTATGCTGTAGAAAAGGGTGGAGGTACGAAATGGAACGCTTAAAAGTTTTAGTAGTAGATGATGAAAGCAGGATGCGTAAATTAGTAAAGGATTTCCTTTCTCGTAGTAATTATGACGTATTAGAAGCAGAGAATGGAGAGCAGGCAGTTGATATATTCTTTGAGCAAAAAGATATTTCCTTAATTATTCTAGATGTGATGATGCCAAAGATGGATGGATGGCAAGTATGTAGAGAAATCCGTAAATATTCTAAGATCCCAATCATTATGCTTACTGCAAAAAGTGATGAGAAAGATGAATTGTTAGGGTTTGAACTAGGTGTGGATGAATATATTTCAAAACCATTTAGTCCTAAAATCTTAGTTGCACGTGTAGAAGCCATTGTGCGTCGAACAATACAAACTTCGGATGAAACTATGGAAATTGGTGGTATTGTAATAGATAAAGCAGCGCATGAAGTTAAGATAGATGATGTTACGATTGATCTTAGCGTCAAAGAATTTGAACTATTAACTTATTTTATAACCAATAGAGGAGTTGCTTTATCTAGGGAAAAGATTTTAAATAATGTATGGAATTACGATTACTTTGGGGATGCAAGAACCATTGATACTCACGTGAAAAAGCTCCGCAGTAAAATGGGAGATAAGGGCGATTATATCAAAACCATCTGGGGGATGGGATATAAATTCGAGGTGGTATAATGAAACATTCCTTGCGACTAAAAATAACTTTTTTACTTACCATATCAATAGCTTTAACGATATTTTTGTGTTGGGCATTAAATAAATCCTTTTTGACTGATTACTATCAGTATAGTAAGATAAAATCTTTGGATTCAGTATTTTATGAGATTAATAATACTTTCAATGAGAGCAGTCAAAAAGGTTTAACTCCAGAGCAATTAGTAATGATGGATAGTATGATTTCGAAAAACAATGCTAGCGCATATATCACAATGAATGCTAATATTGATGTAGGGCTGGTATATCGATCGAACGGAACTGATCGTGACACTCAACGTGTTAAGAAATCAATGAAAGCATACTTATACGGAAATACGTCAGATACAATGATTGATAAAATGAAATGGATTAAATCCGTTGATAATAAATACGATATTTTTATCCAACATGATGCATTGATGCAGACGAATTACATTGACTTGATTGGAGTATTAGATACTGGATTTTTAGTATTCATACGAACTAACATGGAAAATCTTCAGGCGAGTTCTGCGATATCAAATAATTTCTTAGCGTATGTCGGAATTTTTGTAACTGTTGTTGGTACGATAGTTATGTTCTTTATTAGCAGAAGTTTCACGAAACCTATTTTAGTACTGGAAAACATCGCCAAGAAGATGTCAAACCTGGATTTTAATGCGAAGTATGAAGGAAAGTCTCAAGATGAAATTGGGCAGCTTGGGAATAGTATAAATCTGCTTTCTGAAAAATTAGAACAAACAATTTCTGAATTAAAGGTTGCGAATATTGAATTACAATCCGATATTGAACATAAAGTACAAATTGACGAGATGAGGAAGGAATTCTTATCAAACGTCACTCATGAACTTAAAACACCAATCGCTCTTATACAAGGGTATGCAGAAGGACTCAAAGATAATATTTCGGAGGATGAACAGAGTAGGGAATTTTATTGTGAAGTTATTATTGATGAAGCAATGAAGATGAATAAGATGGTAAAAAAACTACTCAGTTTGAACCAATTAGAATTTGGTAACAATCAACCGGAAATTATTCGTTTTGATGTTATCTCACTTATTAACTCTGTGATTCAATCGACAGATATCCTATGCAAGCAAAAAGAGATTAGGGTAATCTTTGAGGAAAAACAGCCATGTTATGTGTGGGCAGATGAGTACATGATTGAAGAAGTTGTGACGAATTATGTAAGCAATGCAATCAATCATGCAGATGGTGCTAAAATAGTTGAGATCAAATTGATTCATATGGAGAATGTAGTTCGTGTAGCAGTTTTTAATACTGGTGAATTAATTCCAGAAGAGGATTTAGAAAAAGTATGGATTAAGTTCTATAAGGTTGACAAAGCAAGAACACGGGAATATGGTGGAAATGGTATCGGTTTATCCATCGTAAAGGCTATTATGAATGCGCACAACAAAGAATGTGGTGTTGTCAACCACTCAAATGGTGTTGAATTTTGGTTTGAATTAGATATCACAGCATAACATTGAATTTCGTTGCCGAATTGGGAAAAAAGTGGTATGATGAGAGAAGCAATTGAGTGATAAAAAATATAGAATTTACTTCCATAAGGAGGAGATATGTTGAAAAAAAGATTATTGCTATCTTTAGCAGTAGTTTCTATGTTTGGATTAACCGGTTGTGCCAGCTCAATTCGGCTAACGGAAAATGAAAATAATATTGTTGCGGAATATTTAGCAGGGGTATTATTAAGTCAACAAAGGTCTTATGACCAAGCATTAATTGAACCATCACCTACGCCAACACCGGTACCTACCATAACCCCAACTCCGACTAGTCCTGAAAAGCCTAGTACGGTATCGAATAAGGGAAATAACAGTGGTTATCAGACGGGATCCAATGTGCAGGCGAATGCGGATTTTACTGAAGTAATTGGGATTAAGAATATAACAATAGAATACACTGGTTATGATATGGTAAATAGTTTTTCGGATGAGTATTTTTCCTTAGATGCTTCCAAGGGTAAGCAATTGATGGTAATTAAGTTCAATGTAAAGAACACATCAAAGAATGCTACAAAACTTCAATTAACAGATGCAGAGATTCAGTATCAGTTAGATATCGATATGGGTACAATAGTGAAACCACAGTTAACTTTTATACTAAATGATTTGCGCTATATTGATTTAGAAATTGGAGGCAAAGAAACCAAAGAAGCTATCGTGATCTTTGAAGTGCCTAAAAAACAAGAGATGAAAACAGCGAATCTCATAATTTCAAAGGATGAGAAAACTGCAATCATTAAATTGAAATAGTGTAGTTTTAGTGTAAGTATATTTTAGTGGGGGAGTTTAACATGGAAGTAGTTTTCAAGGAAAAGAAACGTACAAAGTTGTTTGGTTTACCATTGCACTTTGTTACATATCGCATTGGACCAGATAAAATCAACATACAAAGTGGCTTTTTAACTTTAGTTGAGGATGATGCGTATATGTATAAAGTCCAAGATGTAAGACTGACACGAAGTTTTATGGAAAGAGTATTCCGCCTTGGTACTGTTACCTGTTATACCGGAGATAAGACCCATCTAGAGCTTAAGCTAGTACATATCCGTAAGAGCTCTAGCATAAAGGACTATCTAATGGAGGCTTCAGAAGAGGCTAGAAGAAAACGTAGGGCCAATCATATCCTAGATATTGACGGACAAGAGATTAAAGATATGGATGATGATGACATGGAGGATGAATAATAGATTTTAACCTCGTCAG
>DPVV01000158.1 GCA_003526525.1 Lachnoclostridium phytofermentans
TCTATTTTATAAATAAATTCATATACATTTTATGAAATTATACACATCATTTTATGATATGGTTCATACTGATACATTCACATCCCATATTATGACTAATTTCATAGTTGTTCAGCTAACGATATGCAGTTTTTATTGCTTTCAACAATACTTTAGGTTGTTTTTTATATGGTGTAACCGGGCAAATTTTCTTTTCTTTGTATTTCATTAAGGTATATATTGCAATACGAGCTGCACGAATGGAATACTCTTCTGTAAAGACCATATCCTCTGGAATCTCTACAAACTGGCTTACCATGGCGAAGTTGGTGGAATTCTTTGGTACTACATAAGGTCTGTCCTTCATTTTTCTTGGCTGGAACTGTGCATCAATATAAGGCATCATGCAAGGTATCACATTAACAACATCCTTAAGAATACGTTGTTCATCTTTTTCAAAATGAAGATGATGCAACAACTCGATTAAGATTTCTTCCCCAGTACATTCTCGCATAGGCTTCTTTACGTAATCACCAATGTGGTCAGTATACAGTCCATAACCCCAGAAAATTGTAGTATCCATTGGTTGGCTTTTAAAATGTGACTGAGCAGCAACTACAATACTCATTAACCAACTGGAATCTTTAAACGTCATAAGAGCACCACTACCAGGTATATTTCCAGAAAACTGTTCAATTTTTCTTAAGAGAATATTTCCTTTTAGTGTTACAGTAAAGCTCTCCCAATTTGTCTCATATGGATGGTCAAAGAAAGGTTCTGGATTACCAAGTCCAGGCTTTTTACTAGCGACACGAGACCAAAGTTTCCCCGATAGTGAGGCAGAAAAATCTACCTTTGGTGGTGTATGAAGCCCACCCACAGTGGAATTATCTGACATGCAACCATTGGTCATTATACAAAGGTCCGTCGATTTTAAAGTAATCACTTCCTTTATTCCGTCCCTTAGAGTATGAATTTTAGTCGCTGTTATCTTTTCCCCTTCTGCAAAATCAATATCCTCAACAGCTGCGCTCATGCTAAAATCTACACCATGTTTTTCTAGATAGGTTTTTAGTGGTAAAACAACAGATTCATATTGGTTAAACCTCGTTCTTGTAACACCTTCTAACGTCTCAATTCTAGAAAATTCAAATATCATTCGTTCCATATATCGCTTGAATTCTAACAAGCTTGACCACCTTTGAAATGCAAATGTTGTTTGCCACATGTACCAGAAATTCGTTTTAAAGAAGTTCTTGCTGTTCTTAAACCATTCTTGAATCGTCAAATTATCAAGCTTTGTTTCCGGCGTAAGCATAAGCTTTCCAAGTAAAAGTCGGTCTTTTGTATTAAATCCCATACTATGAACATCTAAAATTTTTCCATCTTTATTGATTAATCTTGCCTGAGCTTGGGTTGGGTGTAAATGATCGAAATTTAATATCTCTTCTGTTACACTTTTTCCTGGCATCTCAATCGATGGTATGCTTTGGAACAGCTCCCAGAAGTTCTCGTAGGTTTCTTCATTTAACATACAGCCACCACGGCAACTAAAGCCAGAATGGTCATCTCCTGCTCCGTCATTACTTCCACCAAGTATAGGAAGAGCTTCTATGATATGAATACGGTCGCCACTCATCCTACAATCTCTAATCAGATACGCCGCACCAGCTAAGGACCCTAAACCGCCTCCAATAAAATAAACATCACGATTTGTATCTAGCGCTTCCTTTAGGTCAAAATACCGTTTCATATTGTTTTTTCGATTTTTATTAAAACATTTTTTTGTACAAAGAGCAGCCACCGTTGTAATCGTTATAAATGCTGCAATTTCTATACAAGAACATTTCCTTCTTTTCATTTTGCCACCTCATACTTCTAAAAAATCATTCAATTCTATTATAGAAGTATAAGCAAATCTAGAAACATTATGTATTATTTTAGTTTTAAAAAAATCTCAAAAACAAGATGGTGGACTATTATATGACGAGGGTGGTGACAGACTAAACACCTTTCAGTTCTAGCCCCAGCCTATGGCTTTGAGGTCATTGACCGCAGCTTTGGGGATTTCCTGAATGATAAGCTTGCTTTATACTTATTTGCAAGCTTGCTTTATACTTATTTGCAAGCTTGTTTTATACTTATTAGTAAGCTAATTAAATATCTTATTTGCAAGCTTATTTGAAATATTAGTCCCAATCATTTATAATTAAACTTTCTTTTCTTGCAAATCAACTTAATAGATATGATTATAAATTTCTTTTACCTTTTCTCTACCACGATACATAATGAAATAACATAACAACATATTGATGAGTGACATAATTACAATCGCCATTTGGTAACTCACAATCTCTCCTAACCCACCAATAATAACGCTAAATAGCATTCCTGAAAGTGAGAATGTTGCTTGAAATACTGCATTTAATTTTGCTCTCTTATCATCTGGTATGTAATTTTGTACACTGCTTTCACGCAATGTAGCACTATTAATTCCAAGAAATCCGCAGATCGAACGATTCAATAACATAAATGGATATCCAATCCATAATAAAATCATATCCATAAAGCTATACAACTGATAGACAAGAAATGCAAAGCGAAATCTCTTCTGCGCTTTGATCTCTATTCGGTAGTGAATTATGCCTCCTATCGTTCTACCAATAAATTCTGCAATCGTAAAAATGGAATAAAGAGTTATCCCAAGACCTGGCGTCGCCATAAAATATGCCTTAATTAAGCTACTGTTACCTTGACTGATTCCTTGAGTAATTGGCATATACGAATAAATTCTTTGTAAACCCTTATCCTTTTTTAAATAACGAATTCCCTCCGATAAATCATTCCAGTATTCTTTTAGAGAAAAATGACCTTTATGAGAAACCTTTTCTTCTACTTTTATCTGAGTCTCCATAAGAGAAGCACATAATAATAAAACACCTTCTATCATGCAGACCCAACCCATACCAAAATTTGAGTATAGTAAACTTGCAACTGGATTCATAACTATCATAACGGTAGGATAAATCATACTGGACACTGTATATCCCTTCTGTGCATACCCCTCCGGAATTAAGTTTGGATAGAAGCTTGTGTAAGCCAATTGATAAATTGTTCCAGTGGACCCTGTCACTAAAGAAAATAACGTATAGCTAAGAAAATTATATTTATTAATCATCAAATATACGCCAAATGCCAAATATAAAATGCCATTAAATGCATCAATTCCAACAATAATTGGCTTTCTTTTAAAATGGTCTAGATAAGGTGATATCAGAATCGGGAGAAGAATACCTGGTATCATTGATATTGCAAGGAATATTCCTGCTAATAAGGTACTTTGAGTATTATCTAGAACAACAAAGGAGAAGGAAAAATTAACTGCAACTCCTCCGATTGCACTGATGATAGTGCCTAATGTAATTATTGTAAAATTAGATGTCCATAAGGTAGATTTTCTAGTATTCAAATTAATAACCATGCCTTTCCATAGCCCGCAAACTATTGGTGTTAATTTAGTTCAGGTCTATATATAATCGTATTCATCGCTGACTTAAGTATATCGAATATTTTACATAAGAAAAAGACGGTATATTTGAGAAAATCACTACTCAAATAACCATCTTAGTCGCATATATCGTTATATTTTAGGAAAATCCCTTTAATAGCTTATAAATATCCTTATATCTGCGTTTTTTTTCTAACACTTCAACATAATATGGAACATGAAACTTTACATAACCAACTGGTAAAAACTCTTTTAAATATGTCATACAGTCATATAATAATTCTTCGTATATATCCTCATTGATATAGTCTTTATGGGTTAGTCTATAATCCACTACTTCATACATCTTCTTCCAAGCATGTAATGTCTTTTTTGATTCCCCTACTGATTCCTCTTTTGATTTCTCTTCTGATTCCTCTTTTGCTTTCTCTTCTGATTCCTCTTTTGATTCCTCTTTTGCTTCCTCTTTTGCTTAGATCGGAAGAGCGTCGT
>DPVV01000157.1 GCA_003526525.1 Lachnoclostridium phytofermentans
CGATCTAAGCATGAAAGTGAATCTTAAGTTTCACTCTCTCCTCCTCCCCCAATTATAATATATAAAAAAGCCTTAGTTTAACCGCTAAGGTTTTTTTCGTTACTATATTTAAAATTTTTTACTTATACCATGGGCAGTCTTAATTTACCTATGACATAGTTTATACTATTCAGATTTTTTTCATACTTAAAACACAAAATGAACACAAATCAATTTTATAATAAAGATAGATAGTGGTTAAACACTTTCTACTCCCACCCTATTATACGCAAGATGGTACATTGAGTTGTACAAATTGTAATGCTGTTATCAAACATCTTTACTCCCTCCCCGGTTGTAAGGAACTGATATCACGTAGATAGAACCTCCCTAGTTCAGGATTACGTTTTAGCATTACAAAACAAAAGGCAAGCATCCCCTGCTTGCCTTTTTGTTTTATAAAAATCTTCATGCAATAGAAAGGAGCTTTACAGTTAAACATCTGTAAAACTCCTTTATATTAATTATTTATCTTTTTTCTTTTCAAGGATAATATCCCCAACATTACTTAGAATCTTTTCATCTGTTGTATCAATTGCATCCGTTATTGCCGCACCAAGTTTTTGTGAAACTTGTTTATCTTCATTGTCGGAAGCATTTAATTCATCCTCTGGAATCTTACGAACCCGAACAGAGGTAATCATTCGATTCTGTATTTCCATTAGTTCATATTCATATCCGCAATATCGAATGGTAGCCCTTTCATCGTCTCCTGGAATATGGTCTAGTAACGATACTATAAGCCCATTTAACGTATCGTAATTTTTTATATCTTCTTCTGCAAAAGGAAGAGATAACATATCTTCTAAATCTTCTAGGGAAGCTTCACCGGACACCAAGTAAGAGTCATCCTCTAATCTTGTGTAAAGCTCCTCTTCGTCATCATATTCATCCTGTATATCGCCTACGATTTCCTCTAAGATATCTTCCATAGCAACTATACCGGCAGTCTGCCCGTATTCATCAATTGCAATAGCCATATGGATTTTCTTTGTTTGCATATCGTGGAATAATACATCAATACTTTGTGTATCTGGTATGAAATATGGTTCTCTGGCCACCTTTGACAAAGGTTCAACCTTAAGTCTAGGATCCAGAAAATATAACATAACATCCTTTAAATGTAGCAAACCTACAATATTATCAATGTCCCCATCATACAATGGGAATCTGGAGTAATTCTCATCTAACATAAACCGAAGAGCCTCTTCGATAGAGAGAGCACAGTTGATTGCAATCATCTTCTTACGATGAGTCATAATGTCTTTCGCAGCCTTTTCATTAAATTCGATGATATTGGATATCATCTCAGCTTCTTCCGCTTCAAGAACTCCCTGCTCATGACCTTCATTTACCATAGACATAATTTCTTCTTCTGTTACATTCTCTTCTAAGTCACAAGGACGAATTCCAAATAAACGAAGTATGCCATTCGTATTCTTTTCCAATAACCAAATAATTGGTGCAAATAGATGAGAACAGGTTAATATCATTCCCGCCATGTTAAATGCACAGGAATCCGCATATTTTAGTGCCAGCTTTCGTGGTAATAGCATACCAAACAATACGATTAGATAAGTGATTAATATCGTAACCAATACCATTGCGATACTGGTTGTTATCGCCATAGCTTCTGGAAGCATACTACTTTCGATAAGCTTTTCAATCACACTATAAAGCTGAAAAGAATAAGTCATACCAATGAGTAAGCTGGCTAATGTTAGAAGAATCTCGATGACATTTATGTATCGATGAGGGGTATCTAACAATTTAACTAAGCGTTTTGCCTTCTTATCTCCCTCTTCTGCCCGCTTTCTGGCAAGAACTTCGTTTACATTTTCAATGGCTGCCTCAGCTGCTGATGCTAATGCATTTAGTGTTACTAGTACTAGTATTAAGACAAGACCACGTATGGGATGTCCATCCATATAATTTCAAATCTCCTTTAATATATTTTTTCCGCAGTTTCTATTATACCATATTTTTCTGCGGTGCAAAACATACTTCATGAATGTTATGTAAAGTATTGAATAATAGAAATTAAGTTTACAACATTTCTATTATTTAGGTTATTTACATCTTCTTGTTACTTCATGATGAACAAGATAGATAACGGTCTACTTTTAAAAATTGGCAAGCGTGTCCCTGCTTGCCTCGTGTCATCTATTAAACTTAGCCTACTTAAGGTTTTTTCCTAACTAATCTCCGTACGTTACACTCCTCTACAAGGACTAATAAATCAATATATAAATTTTCCTGTGATTATTACAAATATCTTGTTATTGAGTGCATGCCGCACAGCGCTATAAGAAATTACATATTTCATAATAACTTATTTGCTCCCCTTAAGAGCACGCTATTATGAGGCGCGGAAGTGAACCAATGTCACCACCGCATTCATAATAAGTACGACCTATGTATCCAGGGCGAAGCTAATAAGTAAAGCTTTGTCAATACGCTTAAGGATATCTTGGTCCAAATGACACACTTTCTCTTTTAATCTGGATTTATCAATGGTACGAACCTGTTCTAACAGGATTACGGAATCTTTGACAATTCCATATTTGTCAGCATCGATTTCCACGTGCGTAGGCAACTTCGCCTTATTCATCTTTGAAGTAATTGCTGCACAGATAACTGTCGGACTGTGCTTGTTACCGGTGTCATTTTGAATTATTAATACAGGACGTACACCACCCTGCTCACTTCCAATGACCGGTCTTAAATCCGCATAAAAAATATCGCCTCTTTTTATAATCACATAACTCACACTCCATCTTATGGCTTTAGCTTTATTATTACCACTTTTGACCATCGTATTCCATAAAACGTAACATTCTATGTAGATTGCGGTTATGTATTTCACATCTCCTAACAAAATATAGAACTTTTTTAATGTCGGATCGATACGGGCTTTCCATTCTGATAATAAACTCTTGGAATTCTCTTTCCTACATTACAGACAAATTCATAGTTAAAGGAGCCAGCGAGGTCTGCAGGTTCTTCTACTGGTATAAAATTATCGCCATCCCTTCCAACTAACGTCACGATATCTCCTTGCTTTACTTCAGGTATGTCTGTAACATCTATCATAAACTGGTCCATACATATTCTACCCACAATTGGGGCAAATTCTCCATGAACCAAGACTCTGCCAACGTTTGACAGTTGTCTTGGAAAACCATCCCCATAACCCACCGGTACTGTTGCGATTGTCATAGTTCTCTTTGTGACAAATGTACTTCCGTAACCGATTCCATGGCCTGGTTCCAGTTCCTTTACAAATGAGATATGTGTTTTAAGTTCCATCGCGGGTTCTAATCTAAGGTGATTCTTATCAACCTCTTCGGACGGATATAATCCATAGAGACTTATTCCAAACCGTACCATACTAAGATTCATTTCCGGAAGGTCGATTGTCCCAGCACTATTAGAAATGTGTTGTATAGGCAATTTAACCCCTTGCGCTTCTAACTGATTCACAAAGGCTGTAAACAATTCAAATTGTTTTTTTGCCGATGTTTTATCTGTCATATCTGCACATGCCATATGAGTAAAGATTCCGTCTAACTTTAGATTAGAAAGTTTCTTCATCTTGACAATTTCATCTATGCTTTCGGCTGTCGGCTGGTATCCGATCCTACTCATACCAGTGTCAAGCTTTATGTGAATTTTGGCTACCTTGCCAAGAGTTCTTGCAATTTCATCCATTTTCTTTGCCATCAACAGTTGAAAAACTGTCTGTGTCAAATCATATTGGATTACTTCAGTCAGAAGTTCTGGAGCTGTATATCCTAAAATTAAGATAGGCTTTGTTATGCCTGCTTCACGAAGCTCTATTCCTTCTTCCACAATCGCTACTGCATAAGCTTCTACGTCATTATCAATAGCTCTAGCAATTGGAACTGCTCCATGACCATAACCATCTGCCTTAATTACAGCAAAAATCCCAGTTTCTTTCTTTATGTTCTTTCTTACTTCCGCAACATTATGAATAATAGCATCCAAATTAATATCAGCGCTTACACGCAAGTATCTTGGATTATACGTTTCTTCCATCATGATTTCTTAAAACCTCCGGCAACGCTCCGATTATATCCCCAGCTAACATAGAGTAAGTTGATTTTACTTTGGCGGCCTCTTCTCCTGCCA